>NZ_KE387270.1:0-1498 GCF_000430905.1 Methanocorpusculum bavaricum DSM 4179 | reverse complement strand
TTGTACCAATATATCGCCTTGTTCAGATCTTTCTCCACTCCCTTTCCATTTTCATAACACACCCCAAGATTGTTTTGCGCTTCTGCGTTTCCCTGTTCTGCTGCTTTTGTGTACCAATATGCCGCCTTATCCAGATCTTTCTCCACCCCCTCTCCATCTTCATAACTCGCTCCAAGATTGTTTTGTGCGTGTGCATCTCCCTGTTCTGCTGCTTTTGTGCATTGTTCCACTGCTCGTTTTTCCTTATTAAAAAAGCTAAATGCCATCTTTACACTTCACCACACTCAATGTTCCATTGTTCGTATCGCTCAAGCTTATTTTTTGTTATTGGTGAGCGGATCTTCATAAAAGCCTCACTAAAATCATCCTCAGCAAGAGGTCTCGTCACCAAACTTCTTCTTTTCAGTTCATCAAATGGCAGCTCAGCCATTTTATACAGATCAGGATTCACCGTATGGATCATCGTCCATATCGCCTGCTGACAGAAGTTGGAAAGATCACGTCCCGAATAGAGCATCTCCACACATTTTTCGGAAATCCTGTCCAGAGAAACTCCTGAGATGTCCATACCCTTTGTCTGGATCCTGATGATCTCCTTACACGCTTTCTGATCAGGAAGGGGAACATAGATCCTTCTTGGGAAACGGGACAAAACTGCTGTATCCAGATCCCACGGGGTATTTGTCGTTGCAAGAGTCAGGAGAAGCTGATCGCTTTTCTTGTCGGAAAGACCGTCCAACTCACTAAGAAGACTGGAGAGGACTTTGCGCGTCGCCTCACTTGTTTCCCCGTCCCTGGACTGACTGAGAGCATCGAACTCATCAATGAAAACGATCGAGGGTGCGTATTTCCGTGCCGAGGTGTAAAGAGCGGAGATGAGTTTTGAAGATTCACCGAAATATTTTGAGAGCACACTCTCCGATTTCACATCATAGAATGTTGCATCCAGACTTCCTGCCGACGCAGCCGCTAGAAGAGTTTTCCCGGTCCCAGGAGGTCCAAAGAGAAGAATGCCTTTCCAGGGTTTGATGGATTCGGGTTTTTGCAGACCGGCGATCACCACCGTTTCCATCATCAGTTTTTTTACAGAATCAAGCCCGCCGATATCTGACCAGGTTACTTTTGAAGAGGTGATGAGGGAGTTCGCTTTTTGCAGAAGGTCATCACGCTCTTCTTCGATCTCACCATTGTTTTTGGTCATCCCGGGAGTGATTGTGTTTTTGGCAGATGTTTTCTGTGTCTTTCCCTTGGAAATGGCATCCCATCTTCTTGCCTGTTCTTCGAGTTCTTTTCTCCGGGACACATTGATCTTTGCAAGCTCCTGATTGAGTATGGCGATCTCTCCAGCTTTTTCCCTGGAACCTTGGATGTCGTTTTTACTCTTGAGCTGATGATACTCTGCAGTTGTTTTTTTCAGTGCATCGTAAAGAGGGCCGCTTAGATCGATTTTCATTCCAGTTTCCTCCCGCAGTTGTTACAATACTTCTGATTGTTTTGG
>NZ_KE387269.1:72500-111015 GCF_000430905.1 Methanocorpusculum bavaricum DSM 4179 | reverse complement strand
AAGCCCGAACCGGAGAGCAAAGCGAAGCTTTGCGAACGGGTTTTTCCCCAGCATTTGTCCAAGAGCCAAAGGCTCTTGAGACGTCTCACGAGCTTACAGCTCGTGGACTTTTCCAGAGAGGGTGCGATTCCTTCGTAGGCGAAGCGGTTAAATAAATTCATCTATCCGCACCCAGCCGTACCCGTCCCGAATCTCACGCTCACCAGCTCCCCCGCTCACCAGCTCCCCCGTCTTACTTCTCTTCCCCGTCCTTTTCCGTAAACAGCATCGTCATCGTCGCGATATCATCACGGTTACCGATCACCACCACCGTATCCCCCTCCTCAAGTACCGTCTCCCCGTCCGGCGAAACGATCGCATCCTGCCGTCCCGCCCGCCGCACCGCGATCACCGAAACACCAAAGTTCATCCTCAGATGCAGGTCACACAGCCGTTTTCCCGCGCAGTCACAATCTTTCCCCACCCTGATCTGTTCCACATGCGTCTTCTCCGTCGAGATCACCTCATCCGCATGCTTCGCCTTCAGACGGATCGCGTCCAGGATCCCTCCGCTGTTCTTCTGCCCTGGAGCCGGGGGCTTACCCCCTCCGGTTCCGTCGAGATACTCATTATACACTTCGCTTCGTACCTGCTGCGAGTACATCTCCAGCTCCTGGACCGGTATCTGCTGATTTGCCAGGATCCTGCGGAAGATCTGCAGAGCCGCCTCCTTCTCATCCACGATCACCTCATCAGCTCCCAGCCGGTAAAGCTCGTTCGTCTCCGAGATATATCTCGACCGGGTAATGATCGAGATCTTCGGATTCATCCGGCGTGCGGTCGTCACGATCGCCTTGATAGCCTCCATGATCGGGATCGAGATCACGATCGTCTGGGCTTTATCGATCCCTGCAAACTCCAGATTACACTCACGGGACGCATCGCCGTAGACGATGTTCTCCCCCCGTTTCCTCTCTTTTGCCACAGTTTCCGCATTCATCTCCAGGATGATGTAAGGGATCCCCATCTTTTTCAGGGCTCGTGCCACATACCTGCCGCCAAGCCCGTAACCGACAATGATCACATGGCTTTCCAGGTCCGTTTCACCCGGAATGCAGAACTCGTCGAAGTCCCGGTGTTTTTCCGGAAGACGGCTGGTGATCTTGCCGGCGATCCACGGTCCGGCCGCCACATAAAACGGCGTGATGGCCATAGTTACGATCGACATCGCCAGAAAAATCTGATACATATTCTGGGTCAAAAGGCCGGTCGCAAGCCCCGTAGAACCTAAAATAAACGAGAACTCTCCCACCTGCGAAAGACCGATCGCAGACAGGATAGCGGCTCCGGCCGAGATCCCGATCACCTTCACCGAAACAAAATTGATCAGCGTCTTTCCCAGAAGGAGCAGAACGGAAACCCCGGCGATCAGCAGCAGATGCTCGCTCAGATACGTCAGATTGAGCATCATACCGATCGAAACAAAGAAGAAACTCGTCAGCAGATCGCGGATCGGCATGATCTGGCCGATCACCTCATGACTGTAATCCGAACCTGAGATGGCAACGCCCGCAAGAAACGCTCCCAAAGCGATCGAAACACCGGTCAGAGACATCACCCAGGCGATACCGAGGCATATCAGCACGACCGCCATAACGAAAAGTTCACTGCTTCTTGTCAGAGTGACCCTTTCAAGAAACTTGGGGACCAGGTAGATGGAGGCGATCAGAATCACCGCCAGGAGCCCCATACCGATAAAAAAGTTCAGCACGGATCCTGCAAGATCGGTCTCTGAGCTTCCGGCAAGGAGAGGCACGAGCATCATCATCGGCACAACGTTCAGATCCTGGAAAATCAGCAGTCCAAGCGCGATCTTCCCGTGCTGGGTGTCGATCTCCCCGGACTTCTGATAGATATTCATGATGATCGCCGTCGAAGAGTGTGCTACTAAAAATCCGATGAACAGCGAAACGCTCGAGCTGAATCCTGCGGCGACCATCACCAGCCAGACCACTCCGGTCGTAAGAATGAGCTGGAGCCCTCCGCCTATCAGCACGATCTTCTTCATTGAAAGCAGATTTTTCAGCGGGATCTCCAACCCTATGGTGAACATCAGCAGAATGACGCCGAGCTCTGCGAGCAGGGACACCTGCTCTTCGGTGATCAGGTGCAGACCAAACGGCCCCACAATAACGCCTGTTATGAAATACCCGATAATAAACGGGATGCGGAGCCTTTTCCCGACAAGTAAAACCGCGATCGCGCAGGTAAGCACGATCACGACTGCCATGATCAATTCTATATATTCCTCCATTATCTCTCCGAAATATCCTGGAGAATAATATACCTTGCTCAGCAAAAAATGTAACTATACTCACCCGCCGGGATGTGTTTTTTCTCTATGTTTTGGAAAATAGACGCGACGGATCGCGTCCTGCAGGCAAAAAAAAGTATGCGTGCCCTCAGGTAGTATATGCAGCCTTCTCGGCGAACATTATCATTATAGTTCCAATGGCCTCCCGGTCCCCGATCACTACGGCGGTATCGCCTTCATTCAGGATCGTATCTCCGTCCGGGGAGACGATCACATCGATCTTTCCCACACACCGCACCGCGATCACCGAAACGCCGTAATTCCTCCGCATCTGGACATCGGCGATCCGTTTGCCGGCGATATCCGCCCCTTTCTCGACCCTGATCTGCTCCACCCGTGAGGTATTTTTAGCCATCATCTCACCCGCCTGCTTTGCCCGGATCCGGATCATATCGAGTCTGCTTCCCTTTGCCGACATTCTGATATTTGAGTGGATGGGTTTTTCGATGTATTTGTCGTAGATCTCGCTTCTGGCCTGTTTCCCATACAGATCCGCGTCCTGTACCGGCACCTGCTGATTGGAAAGGATCCGATGGAAGATCTGGAGAGCCGTCTCCTTTTCATCAACGATCACCTCATCCGCTCCGAGATGATACAGCTCGGCTGTCTCGGAGATAAACCTTGACCGGGTGATGATGCCGATCTTCGGGTTCATCCTGCGTGCGTCGGTGAGGATCGCCTTGACCGTGTCCATCTGCGGGATCGTGATCACGATCGTCTGGGCTTTCCTGATCCCGGCAAACTCCAGCACCCCTTCCCGGCATGCATCGCCGTAGACGATGTTCTCGCCGAGTTTTTTCTCGGCTGCCACCGTTTCAGGGTTGAGTTCGAGGATAATATAGGGGATCTCCACTTTTTTCAGCGCCTTTGCCACATAATGGCCGGTAAGTCCGAACCCGACGATGATTACATGCCCGACCGGAAGTTCGTCCTCAGCGTTCCCTGCGGATCCGGCGGCGGGAGGAACCGGTCAACGAACCTTGGCGCGATACTGATCATCGTCGGGGTCATGATCATCGTCAGGATCGAGACGGCCAGAAACACCTGATAGACATCATCGGTCAGGATCCCGCTGGAATAGCCGGTCGCACCGAGCACGAAGGAGAACTCTCCTATCTGCGAGAGACCGAATGCTGAAAGAAGTGAGACGCTTGCCGCTATCCCGATCGCTTTGACCGAGATGAAGGTTATCAGGGATTTTCCCGCTATCAGCACGGCGGCAAGGATGAGTATGAACAGCAGATGCTCCCCGAGATACGAAAGGTTCAGCAGCATGCCGATCGAGACAAAGAAGAAACTGGTCAGGAGATCGCGGATCGGCAGGATCTGGCCGACGACCTCATGGCTGTAATCCGATTCGGAGATCGCGACGCCTGCAAGGAACGCGCCGAGCGCCAGGGATATGCCGTTCAAGGACATCAGCCAGGCGATCCCAAGACAGATGGTCACGATCGAGATGATGAACAGTTCGTTGCTTCGGGTGAGGGCGACCCTCTGCAGAAATCTCGGGACCAGGTAGATGGCGGCGATCAGGATGACGCCGAGCATCGCCAGACCGATCAGGAAGTTCAGCACGCTTGCGAGCAGATCGGTGTCGGCAGGTCCGGCAAGGATCGGGGCAAGCAGCATCATCGGAACGACCGCAAGATCCTGGAAAATCAGGATCCCGAGCGCGATCTTTCCGTGTTTGGTCGCCATCTGTCCCTTCGACTGGTAGAGGTTCAAAACGATGGCCGTTGAAGATGTCGAGACCATCATTCCAAGAAACAGTGCGGTGTTGGAGGGAAATCCCGCCAGCTGGAGGACAGCCCAGACGAGGAACGTGGTGATGATCATCTGCAGACCGCCGCCTATGAGGACGACCTTCTTCATGGAAAGGAGGCTTTTGAGCGAGATCTCCAGACCTATGGTGAACATCAGAAGAATGACCCCGAGCTCTGCGAGGACCGATACCTGCTCTTCGGTGATCAGATGGAGACCGAAGGGTCCGACGATTATCCCTGTGAGAAAATAGCCGATAATGAACGGGATATGGATCTTTTTTCCGATAAAAAGCACGCCGACAGAGCATGCAAGCACGATCACGACTGCCATTAGAAGATCTATCTGCACAACCATATCCGGATCCTATTTTATATAGCAGAATTATGCTCTGTGATCAGTAAAAAATATACCTATACTTCCATCAGGAAGATCCGTTTTTTTGCATGATCCGGGGTTTTTCCGGATGATTCCGGCTGGTGTGCGGCGGTCTGGCGAGAGAAAATATTTAGCCTGAGCAGAGAGGATATGTACATCTTACGTATGCCGGATACCTTTCTGACCACCTATCTTAACTCCGCGATCGAGAAGCTTATCAAAGATATTCTGAAGGGCACCCTTTCGAACCGGAAGGAGACGGCGTTTCTTCTGGGGCAGATGAAGCATCAGCGGGAGAATGCAAAAAAACGGGCGGCCTGTTCGCATATGCCGGCATTTCTGATTGCAAGCATTACGTCGTCGTGCAATCTGCATTGTGCGGGCTGTTATGCCCGGGCGGTCGGAATGTGCGGCGATGCGCCGGGAGGTGCGGAACCGCTGAGTGTTTCTGAGTGGGAGCATATCTTTTCGCAGGCTGAGGATCTTGGGATCTCGTTTATTCTTCTTGCCGGAGGGGAGCCGCTTCTCCGCCGGGATCTTATCGGGGCGGCCGCCCGTCACACGCCGGTCATCTTCCCGATATTTACGAACGGGACGCTGATCGATGATGGGTATCTGGCTTTGTTCGACGGGCACCGGAATCTGGTGCCGGTGATCAGTATCGAAGGGGGCAGGGAGGAGACGGATTCACGCCGGGGATCGGGGACGTATGCGGTTCTGTCGGCGGCGATGGATCGTCTGCGGGCGGAGAAGATCCTCTACGGGGTTTCGGTGACGATCACGCGGGGGAATCTGGCGGAGGTGACGTCGACGGCTTTTTTGGATCTGCTGCGGGATCAGGGATGCCGGCTGGTGTTTTATATCGAGTATACGGCGATCGATCACGGCTCAAAGGAGATGGAACTGGACGCGGCGAGGCGTGAGGATCTGGAGGGGAAACTGACGACGATCAAGTCGGCGTATCCGGGGATGGTGTTTATTTCGTTCCCGGGGGATGAGAAGCATATGGGCGGCTGTCTTGCGGGCGGCAGAGGATTTTTCCATATCGATCCGTATGGGTCAGCAGAGCCGTGCCCGTTTTCGCCGTATTCGGATCGGAATCTGCGGAACGTTTCTCTGCTGGATGCGGTGAACTCGCCGTTTTTTGCGAGGCTGATCGACGCGGGTCTTGTCGGCGGGGAGCATGACGGGGGCTGCGCTTTGTTTGAGCACGAGGCCGAGGTGCTGGCGATAAAAAACAGGTTGTGAGTTTTTCTTTTTTTACTGGAGGCTGCAGGAGGAGCAGCTTCCGTGCAGGTTTCGTTCGGTGAGCTGGCCGATCTGGAGTTCGAGGTCGCGGACCCGTTCCATGAGGTCTGCGTAGTCGCGTTCGAGTTCTTCGAGGCGTTTTTCGATGTTTTCCTGGGATGTCATGTATAGGAGGTTGGTGTACTGGGTTTTATAGGTTGGTTATATGGAACGGGTGGTAAAAACAGGATCACGGCGGAGAACCGCCGGATATCTTGGAACTATGCACCTTTGTTCTGAATCATGGATTCGCCAATACTATTATCTCATCTGAATACACATAAGAAATTAATTGTGGGTTCCATCACATAATTAGTGACAATAATGTGATGTACATCACATAATTATTGGAATGCCCGGGAGAGGAAGATGTATAGAACTGCAATAGATGAGCTTAGGAAGTGGAAATCGTCAGAATACCGCAAACCGTTGATCGTAAACGGGGTCAGGCAGGTAGGCAAAACCTGGCTGCTCAAAGAGTTTGGCAGACAAAATTATCAGAACACCGTATATGTCAACTTTGAGGAAAATCCCGAATACAAATCGTTTTTTGACACCACGAAAGACATCGAAAGAATTCTCCCGAATCTTGCAGTTGCCAAAAAACAGACAATACGGCCAGGGGACACTCTCCTCATCTTTGATGAGATCCAGGAGTGTCCGGATGCCTTGAATTCTCTCAAATATTTTTATGAGAATGGTCCTGAGTATCATATTGTGTGTGCCGGGTCACTTCTCGGCGTTGCACTCTCAAGACCTACCTCATTTCCTGTTGGAAAAGTTGAGTTTCTCACTCTTCGCCCCATGACCTTTTCTGAGTTTCTGATCGCGGGCGGAGATGAGAATCTGGCTTCCTATCTTGACGGCATCCGGGAGATCGAACCGATACCAGAGGCATTTTTCGGTCCGCTTTGTGAGAAACTGAAGATGTATTATATCATTGGAGGCATGCCCGAGGCAATTTATGCATGGACGAAGGAGCATGACATAAATCAGGTCCGAAAAATCCAGCAGAATATCCTGAATGCCTATACCCGCGATTTTGCAAAACACATTCAGCCGTTGTCGGATGTTCCTAAAGTCATGTATATCTGGGAGTCCATTCCTTCTCAACTGGCAAAAGAAAACAGGAAGTTTCTGTATAATGTGGTGAAGGAAGGGGCGCGGGCACGGGAGTATGAGACTGCCCTTCAATGGCTTTGCGATGCGAATCTTGTGTGGAAAGTGTTCCGCATACGTTCCCCGGAACTGCCGATATCATCGCAGAAGGATCTCTCTGCTTTCAAAATATATCTGGCTGATGTCGGACTGCTCGGTTGTATGTCGGTCCTTGATCCTTCAGTTATTGCAGAAGGAGATGCAGTATTCAGCACGTTTAAGGGTGCGTTGGCAGAGAATTATGTTCTGGAGGCGATCGTTGGACAGTTTGAGGGGAACCCCGGTTATATGTCGTCGCTGAATCCAAAGTATGAGATCGATTTTATTATCCAGCGGAAAAATCAGATCATCCCAATTGAAGTGAAATCCGACCGGCATGTTACGGGGAAGAGTCTGAAAAAATATAAAGAGCTGTATGGTGATTCGGTAAAGATCCGTGTCAGATATTCTCTGTTAAATCTGAAGCTGGATGATGATGTGTTGAATATTCCTTTGTTCATGGCCGACCATTCCGCAAGGCTTCTTGACCTTGTCCTTGGATGAAAATAAGAGGGAAAAATGAACTTGGTTCCCATTATATTATGAAGGGGTGCGGAGGCGGGCTGTCCCGGAGGGGCGGCCTCAGCTGAGCAAGGTTTTACCTTGCGATCAAATATCTGATTTGCGAGCGGGATGGGATATTTTACCGCGTTTCGGGAAGGGTACGGCTGGGTGCGGACGCATGAGAAAAAACTAACCGCGAATCGGCGCGAATCCGCCCTTCGGGCGAGACGAATCGGATTTGCCGATCCTCACTCTCGCAAGCCTGCTTTGCAGTCTTGCTCCTCCCTCATCGGGAACGTTCGGGCAAATCCTGTCGCCGCCCCGGCGGCTCCTGTGATAATAAACGGCATGAGGTCTCCGTAATAGATGGAGTAGGAGCAAGATGTCGTATTCAGAGGGCATATGCCTAATTATGTGATATATCCACTAAGTTTTGTTAACAAATCAGAAAACATATCCATTTTGACATAATTACTGAAGTTCTGACCCTCCGGGAGTAATTTATGAATGATATATAATGGATATTGTTCTTTTGATGGTTTCCATCCGTCTGATTTAGATTCACCATTAATTATTTCCATGAATGGGTCGGTATAACAGTTTTCTAAATCATTTGATAAAATAAAAACATTGCAGTTTTGTAAGTATTCAATGTATGTTTCAACATTATAACGTAAGATGTCGTCATTTATCTCAGAAATGCAGTTAATTTTCGGTTTATTGCCAACCAATTCTTTTGGAGTGATTTTCGCGTTAATGTAATATTTCCCCTCTTTCATCCGCTCACAAAATTTCTCTGCACTCTCTAAACTCTTTTTGTATTTTTCATCATCAACCTGATCTTGAACCTCCTTTGCCATATCATTCATTATTTTTTGTAAAATACTCATATCCGGATCAAACTCCGGTTTAGATATAGACGGTGCGTTAAAGAAAGTATTACAACCTGTGTGAAGAAAATCAAAATCAGCAACTATGAACCAATTTATTCCAAGTCTCTCAAGGATAGGGACATAGAGTTTGAACTGCTCCTTTCCTGTTACTGCAATTATTGAGATATTGTTTTCATTCAGCCAATTTTTAGAGAGATTGAATGTTGAACTATTTTCCTCTGCGATTAAGGTTAATAGCAGTTTATCACTTACACCTTCAACTAAAACAACTGTATCTGCGAAAAACAGCTCTGCGTTTTGTAATTTTGAAATAATTGCTGTTTCTTTTATGTTTGATAAAATTACATTTCGAGCAGTTGTTTTGCCATCTTTATCCTTTGTAACTCGAATAATAGTTAATTCAGCGGTTGGAGCCGTCACAAAGTCTTCTGAATGTGTTGTGAAAATAACCTGATGTTTGGGATTTTCGAGGAATTTATCTAATTGATTGGATACGATACGTCTCCCGTGCGGATGAAGATATAATTCCGGCTCTTCCACAGCCAGCAATGCCGAGGTCTTGGAGATGATTTTTTCAGTATAGTATGAAAATAATCCGATAATCACTGAACTTTGGATGCCAGATCCCTTATCAGTTAAAAGGCTCTCAAATCCATCATTTACATAGATCAGTGTCTGTTTATACGCATCTTCATACCGCGGGGCGCATTGCATATTAATCGTTGTATTAGGAAATGTTATCCCATTATCGGGATCATTTATTGTAGATGTTAAGTCAGCAAAAATTGATTTAGTGCTCTCATTTAGAGATTGCAATTCCTTATCAAAATCAGATTTATCTCCATTTTCAAGGAGTAACCTCAGTAATTTTCCATACCAAGAATAATCTGTGATCCGCAATTGATTATACGGGTCTCGAAAAGAGGGAAGAATCATACTTTGCATAATACTATTACGAAGATAACTTGTAAAGGCTAAACTCCATTCATCAGTATTCTTGTCTTCTTTGTAAAGTAATCTCATCTCCTTATTTATTATACCATGATCGAGAGATTTAGCTGTGAATAAATATCCAAATACATATTGTGAATCTAACTCTTTATTAAACTCTTTATCATTTATATAAATCTTATATTTATCTGTGGGTATTTTTGGACAATATTTGGAATTAATATAATAATTATCCATCTTTTTTGGGTCGTTCTTGCAAATCTCTTCAATTGATTCATCATATTCAGCTACTTTATAATCAAACTCAGTGTCTTTAGTATCGATTGTGCTAACAGAGAGATCAACCGGAAGACATTTTTTGTAGAAACCGCTCGTTTCCTCTCTTATTGCAGAAAAATCAAATATCTCATTTTCATCACGAGTAAGTTCACAAAATATTGAGATGGTCCTATTAGTGTCACCATTGAAAAAATTCTTTTCATCGATATTTCTTGATTTTATATATGTTGGCGAGTATTCACCTAGAACCAAGTTGATTGCATTAATGAGGTTTGTTTTCCCGGCATTATTTTTACCTACAATTACATTCTTTCCTTTGTTAAATTCAACATTTAGATATTCTATTGAACGATAATTTCTAATTATTACCCGGGAAAGATACATGATATTAGTATTTGAAGGCATCTTCCATATAAATGTAGATTACAATTGAGTGGTATGACGCTTTTTTTAGATTTATTCTCGATGTATCCTATCTATTATGAATTGGAATGAAGGGGAGCCCTTCCTCAGAGTTCATCAAGCCTAAGGCGTATTTCATCTCTCTGTCGTGTCGTGCTAAACTATTTGCATGGGAGCCGCCGGGGCGGCGACAGGATTTGCCCGAACGTTCCCGATGAGGGAGGAGCAAGACTGCGGAGCAGGATTGCGAGGTTGCCACATCATACCTCGATGCAAAAGCCGCAGGATGAGGGAGGAGCAAGACTGCGGAGCAGGATTGCGAGAGTGAGGATCAGCAAATCCGATTCGTCTCGCTCGAAGGGCTGATTCGCGCCGATTCGCGGTTGGTTTTTCTTATGCGTCCAAAAACAGGATTCCCCGCCGCGAGCCGCTCCGCGCCGGATCGCAAATCAAAGATTTGCTCAGCTGAGGCTGCCCCTGCGGGGCAGCCCGTAGTCACTTCCCGCACCCCGAATCAAAAAAGAGATGTTGAATATCCTTTTTTACGCATATAGAGAAGTATATTATGAGAAAAACCGGCACGCCGGTTTTTCCGACAGCATTTGTCCAAGAGCCAAAGGCTCTTGAGACGTCTCACGAGCTTTCAGCTCGTGGACTTTTCCAGACGGCGTGCGATTCCTGCGTAGGCGATAAGCCGGAGCAGAGCACGACGACGCAAGAAAAATGCGATTCGCGAGAATTCGCGGAGGCGTGCAAGCCAAAGGCTTGCGTGCCGCCTCAAATGGGCTTTGCCCATTTGGGCTTATTCGCGGTTAAATAATCTCATGCATCCACACTAACTCCATACAAGAAATCAGCGTACGCTCCCGCAAAAAGGCATACCTTTTCGTGAATCAAAAAATAAGATTCCCCGCCGCGTCGGGCTCCGCGCCGGATCGCAAATCAAAGATTTGCTCAGCTGAGGCTGCCCCTGCGGGGCAGCCCGTAGTCACTTCCCGCACCCCGAATACTTAAATTAATTCCTCTTCTGAACGTCGAAAATCAAGACCTGCCGTCCCTCTCCTCTCAACAACCCCCTCCCGTCAAAAGTTCCTTATCCCCCAAAACCAATACTCAATAGATAATGGCAGCAACTACCGACCCCCCGTTCACCATCACCAACACCATGATCGAACGGGTCGGAGAAATCAGCCGGCGTATCGGGACGCTCACCGTCGGGATCAATATGAGCAGGAATCCCCGTCTCCACCACGCCAACCGGATCCTCTCCATCCATTCCTCCCTTGCCATCGAAAACAATACCCTCACTCTTGAACAGGTAACCGATATCATCCAGGGGAAACATGTTCTGGGACCCCCAAGTGAGATCCGGGAAGTCAAAAACGCTTTTCAGGCATATGAACTCCTCCCTTCCCTGGATCCCTACTCTGTAGACGACTTTCTGCACGCTCACCAACTCATGACGGCCGACCTCATCAACGATTCCGGCAGGTTCCGGACTAAAGGCGTCGGCGTATTCTCCGGGGATACCGTTGTCCACATGGCTCCTCCCGCTTCACTTGTTCCAGAGCTCATCAGCAGCCTCTTTGCCTGGGCAAAATCTTCAGACGTCCACCCCCTCATAAAAAGCTGCGTCTTCCACTTCGAGTTGGAATTCATCCACCCGTTTATCGATGGAAACGGACGCATGGGAAGATTGTGGCAGACGCTTATTCTTTCCAAATGGGAACCGCTCTTTGCCTGGATCCCGAGCGAATCCCTCATTCACAAATCACGTCAGCAGTATTACGATGCTCTGGGAGAATCCGGCAAAAAAGGCAACTCAATATATTTTGTCGAGTTCATGCTTTCGGTCATCAGCAATGCGCTGAACATGTATGAACTGGATGTCAGCAAGCCGAGCGTCCGGTTACGTGAAAAAGAACAAACCATTCTCAACCTCATCAAAGGAAACAGCAGGATAACCATTGCCGAAATCGTGGAAATAACCGGATATCCGCGAAGCACGGTTACCAGACTCATCAAAAATATGTCGGACAACGGGATTATCGAGCGTGTGGGTCCCAAAAAGAACGGATACTGGATGCCGCTTGCCAATTACTAATTTTCATTTATAGTCCCACTTATAGTCTCATTTATAGTCTCACTCTTCCCCCGGGGGTAGCCCGCCACTCGCAAACCTTCGGTTTGCTCCGCTAAGGTTGTCTGCTTCGCATCCAACCCGCCTCCGCTGAGGGACCTAAAGGTCCCCGCCCCGCCACTCGCAAACCTTCGGTTTGCTCGGCTGAGGTTGTCTGCTTCGCATCCAACCCGCCAATCAAGTATTTAATACCCATCCGCGCCAAATAATACAACATGACCAATAAGCCCACTGTCGTTACGTGCGGTCTGCCCTATACAAACGGTTTTTGCCACCTCGGGCACCTCCGGACGTACATCCCCGGCGATTTCTACGTGCGCTATCTTCGGCGTCTCGGCGACGACATCGTCTTCATCTGCGGATCCGACAACCACGGGACCCCCATCGTCGTCACTGCCGAGGCTGAAAAAACCACGCCCCGCGCCGTATCCGAAGAATATCACGCTCACTTCGATGCAGTCTTCAAATCAATGGGCATAGCGTTCGACCGGTTCGGCATGACCGATGATCCGACCAACCACAACCGGACCGCCTCCATCCTCCAGACCCTCATCGACCGCGGATATGTCTACGAACAGACCATCCAGCAAAGTTACTGCCCAAAATGCAAACGCTTCCTTCCCGACAGGTATGTCGAAGGCACCTGCCCCTACTGCGGAAAACATGCCCGCGGCGATGAATGCGACTCAGGATGCGGCCGGCACCTCGAACCCGGAGAGATCCTCGACCCCGTCTGCGCAACCTGCGGGACCAAGGCAGAACTCCGCGAGCAGAAGCATTACTACTTCAAGCTCAGCAGCTTTAGGGACTATCTGTTAGAGTATCTGCCGAACCTCGGCGGCACGCTGAACGCCAAAAACTACGCCATCGGCTGGGTCGAAAACGAACTCAAAGACTGGTGCATCACCAGAATGATGGACTGGGGCGTGAAGTTCCCCGGATCCGACGAACTCGTCTGCTATGTCTGGGTGGATGCCCCGATCGGATACATCTCCTTCACCGAAGAGTGGGCAAATGCGACCGGAAACAGCTGGCAGAAGTACTGGTGCGAAGGGGACCGGGTCCACTTCATCGGCTCGGACATCATCTATCACCACTGCGTCTTCTGGCCGGCAATGCTGCACGGAGCCGGATATCAGCCGCCTTCAGCGGTCGTAGCGAGCGGGATGGTCACAATCGACGGCGAGAAGTTCTCGAAGTCGAAAGGGAACGTCGTCTGGACAAAAGAGGATTACCTCGACAAGGGACTGCCGGCAGACTATCTGCGGTATTATCTCCTCGCCTACACGAGCCACACCCGCGAACTGGACTTTTCCTGGAAAGAGTTCCAGGCACGGATCAATAACGAGCTCGTGAACACCTTCGGGAACTTCGCGAACCGGAGCATGAGCCTGGTCAAAACCAAGTTCGGCGACGTGCCCCAGATGCCGGTCGACGCGGAAATATTCGCCGAGATCGAACGTTCGCTCGCCGCAATCGAAGAGGCCGTCCGTTCATACGAGTTCAAGGCGGCAGTCGACGGCATCCTTCTTCTCGCAGCATACGGAAACGGGTACATCTCGAACGCGGCGCCCTGGAAGCTGATCAAGGAGGATCCAAACGCGGCCGCACAGATATTGAAGAACTGTCTCCAGATCGTAAAGGCGTGTGCTCTTATCATGCAGCCGGTGATGCCTGAGTCTTCCCAGAAACTCTGGGAGATGCTCGGCTATACCGATCTGGTGGAAACCCGCCCGATCAGCGACGCACTGGTCCCGTTCGAGAACACAACACTTGGCGATGTGAAGCCGCTGTTTGCAAGGATCGAGGACAAACAGCGTGAGGAGATGGAGGCTCTGCTTACGAAGCGGGCCGAGGATTCGAAGAAGAAAGCAGCAGGAAAGGATACAATGACAGCAGTAATAGAACCAATATCAGAAGAGATCATAACAATAGACGATGTGGCAAAGCTCGATCTCCGGGTCGGCCGTGTCATAAAGGCGGAGAGAGTCCCAAAGACGACGAAACTTCTGCGTCTGCAGGTGGATATCGGGACCGAGGTCAGACAGATCGTGTCAGGCATCGCCGATGTCTATACGCCTGAAGAGATGGTGGACAAGAAGATCATCGTGGTCGTGAACCTGAAGCCGGCGAAGTTCCGGGGCGAGGAAAGCAACGGGATGCTGTTTGCCGCGGGCGACGAGGCATCACTTCTTGTTCCGCTCAAAGATGTGCCGGAAGGCACAAAGATCCACTGATCTTTTCCCCTTTTTTGCCAGGTGTCTCCTGGTTTTCGCGCGGAGCCGATGTAAGGCGCCGGCGCCTGAAAAAAAGAACCGATCCCCTATCGGGATCTTATAATGCCGGATACGTCAGACCCGTCACATCGAAGTTCGTTCCAAACCGCGTATTGAACTCGGTCAAAACCCCCTCGACGCTCATATCCTCAAACACGCCTGGATGGATCATTTTTGCCAGAGCGACCGCCGCGGCGCAGGATCTCGGCCCGTAGGTCAGATCGTTTCGAAGAAGCCAGACCTTATCATTCTCGACCGCACTGATCGTATCGAACCCGACCCTTGATACAAGCTCGCCATACGCGGCCTGTGGGTCGTTCATATTATTCACGAGCTTCACGATGATCCCCGGACTCGATGAGACCACCCATTCATCGGAGATCTTTCTGGAACCGGCATCGGTCATGATGTTTTGACCTCCGGCGATCGAGATCAGCTGACCCATACCGGTATCCGCCCCCTGACCCCAGTATGCGGTATAACTTTCTGCGTAGACAGAGCGGGTCATAGAGATCGGGGCGACCCGTGACTCGATCTCGGTGATGACCTCGTCATAATATGCGGCGATCTTTGACGCCTTCTCAACATTGCCTGAGATCTTTCCGATCTCGATGATATCCTGGACCATCGTCTGAGGCTTCGTGCAGTCAACATACACGATCGGGATCCCGGCAGACGCCATGACCTCGGCATTCTTCGGCTTCGACGTCGCATACCCGATCACCAGATCGACGTCCAGCGAGATCAGATACTCCACATCCGGCTCGTTCCAGGTCCCGACGATCTTCGCATTCGGATACATCTTCACCTGCTCGGCATTATTTGCGATCGACTGGGAGATCCCCACAACCTTTCCTGCATCGCCAAGAAGATACAGGATCTCGCCCGCGTTCGAGTTCAAAAGAACGATCCGTTCGGCAGTCTTGTCCAGCGTCACGTTGGTTCCGTCCGAGTTGGTGATGACAAGAGACCCTGATGATCCATTCGTGATGCAGCCTGCGGCGAAGATGATACAAAGCATCGTCAGGACGATCCCCGACATAATCAGTAATTTTTTCATACAAAACCTCTATGATGGAGCATAGGAGAGAATGAACCGCCCCTGTGCATTTTCAACAAACTCGGCATCGACGCCGTAGACATCGCGAAGCGACTTTGGCGTGAGGACATCCGCCGGCGCCCCGTGATCATACATCTCCCCGTCTTTCAAGAGCAGCACCTTGTCGGTGTACCGGAGCGCCAGATTCAGATCATGCAAAGCGATGATCATACCCGAGTTATCCTTTCTGACGATATCCCGCATCGTCGAGACGGTCTCCAGCTGGTGACGGAGATCGAGGGAACTGGTCGGCTCATCGAACAGGAAAAAGTTCGGGTCCTGGGCAAGCGCCCGGGCAATAAAAACCCGCTGCCTCTGGCCGCCGGAAAGTTCATTCACGAACCGGTCGGAGAGATCGGTGATGTTCATCGTGGCCATGGCCTGATCCACTGCGGCGAGATCGTCGTCGGAGACCGACCAGCTCATATACGGACGCCGGCCGATCAGCACGGTGTCCAGAACGGTCGTAAAGGGGGTGTAATGGAAGTACTGGGGAACATAGCCGATCATCTTTGCACGGTCGATCCTGTCGATCTTCTGCACATCGGCTCCGTCGATCGTGATCGACCCGCCGGCCGGCGTCAGGATATCAGCGATCGTTTTGATCAGCGTGGATTTTCCCGAGCCGTTTGGACCGAGAAGGGCGAGGACCTCGCCGGACTTTGCTTCGAAGCTGATGTTTTTGAGAACCGCGTGACTGCCGTACTTTTGGGAGACCGAGTCGACCGAGATGTTCATGCCAGATACCTCCCGTGTCCTCTGGTGATCAAAAAGAGGAAGAAGAACCCGCCGAGGATGTACATGATGATCCCGACCGGGATCTCGATCGGAGCAAAAATAACGCGTGCGATCGTGTCGGAGATCAGAAGGATGAGGGCTCCAAGGAGGGCAGATGCCGGCAGAAGATATCGGTAGTCGTTACCGATAAGCATCCGGCAGATGTGCGGGGCCATGAGGCCGACAAACCCGATGATTCCGGTGAACGCGAGGCATGCCGACGCGGCGAAACTGACGATCAGAAGACCGGAGATACGGAACCGCTGGACGTTGATGCCGAGATTTTTCGCAACATCGTCGCCGCTTGAGAGGGTATTGAGATCCCAGGCCCGCCGTTCGACGAGGATGAAACAGATCAGCACGATCGGGAACAAGATCGCGATCGCCTGCCATGTGGCCCCCCACATCCCGCCCATGAGCCAGGTGACGATATCCCGGAGAGCATCGTCGTTGGAGACATATTTGAGGCCGAGCAGACCTGCCTGGAACAGATAGCCGATCACGACTCCGGCGAGGATCATGATTGCCTGGGAGGTGTGTTTTGTCTTGGAGATGAGGTAGACAAGGATGACGCTCAAAAGACCGAAGATGAATGCCGAGAGGATGAGAAGCAGGGATTTTACCGAGAAGGCAACGCCGGCAAGCAGGATGGTGCCGGCAAACAGGGAACCAAAGATCACCGGGCCGAGCACGATGATAAGGGCGGCGCCAAACGATGAGGCCGAGGAGAGGCCAAGCGTGAACGGGCTGACGAGCGGATTTCTCAAAAGTCCCTGCATAACGGCCCCGGCGGTCGCCAAGGCAACTCCTGCAAGGACCGCGAGAAGGATCCTCGGCAGACGGTAGTTCATGACGATCAGATCGGCCATGCCGTCGTCGGGCGAGGCGAAGGTTCCCGGAAACAGGGCGTGACCGAACACCGCGAGGACATCCCCCGGAGGAATGTACACGGAACCGATCCCGACCGCGAGAATGGAGACAAAGAGAAGAATAATGAACAGCGTGACCAGAACGAGCAGTTTGCGTTTCTGAATAGTATGATAGAGACGTGTCGTTTTGGTGTTACTACTCTCACTATTCTTCATAACTGAGTAATTATTGGTTTTTCATTTTAAAGAAGGTGCCGGGTTTTAATCCGGGAAAAAAGAGGCAAGGGGATAGTGCCGCGGAGATTTTCACGGCAGTTCGAGTGAGCCGCCGGGCTGCATGATCTCGACATGCATCGGGGTCGTCAGTTCAACGGCCCGCTTGAAGGCCGCAATATCCTGTTCGATCTCCGGGAACGTATTGACATGCATCGGGATGACCGTCTTCGCCCCGACCCATTGCGCGGCGATCATACACTCCTCCGGCCCCATCGTGTAGCGCCCGCCGGCCGGCAGGATCGCGATATCCGGGTGATAGAGCTCTCTGAGCAGTTTCATATCGGAAAAAATCCCGGTGTCGCCGGCATAATAGATCACATGCCCGTCCATCTCGACGACAAAACCGCAGGCCTGCCCCATGTAGAGACTTGTTCCGTCCTGCTGACGGATGGATGATGAGTGCAGGGCAGGGACCATTCGGATCGTGATCCCCTCCCATTCGACCGAGCCGCCGATGTTCATGCCGATCGTTTGAACGCCAAGCGATTTCAGATAGCCGGAGAGTTCATGGACCGCGGCCGTCAGTGAAAACCGTTCCGGGACCTCCCCGATATGATCTGCGTGGGCATGGGATATCAGCGTCAGATCGGCATCGGCAGACGCGGGATCTTCGATCGGCATCGGGTCGAACAGGAGTTTTTTGGAGCCTTCGATGATAAAACAGGAGTGGCCTTCGTATCTGATATGCATGTGTAGAATAATAGCGTTTCAAAAATAAAAAAATAGGGTCAGTTGAGTTCGGTCAGATCCGTCGACTCGGCAACATCGATCGACTCGCCGAGCGTATCTTCCTGCAGACCGGATGTCATCTTTTCCGTCAGGTCGCGGTCTTCCATAACATCTTTGATCCTTTCCAGATAGGGGTCGAGCGTGGTATCCTCTTTCTGCTCGATGACATGCCGGTATTCACGCAGCGTTGTCGGTGAGATGCCTAGCTCTTCGGAGATCTCTTTCATCGTCATCTCGGTGCTCATCAGGGTCTTCATCTGATTCTGATCGAACGGCATATTGAAATCCAGTTCCCGGAAGAGTTTCAGCTGGACTCTGGCGCGTGCAACGGTTTTGGAAAGCTTCTCATCGCCAAGTTCCCGGGCGATCTCGGTGTCGTTTTTGCCTGCGTAGAATGAGGTGATCAGACGCGCGAGCTGGATCGGTTCAAGTTTTGTCTTGAAAAAACCTCTTTCCTGGATTTCCCGCATGATCAGAGCGATTTCCCGTTCAACTGCATCCTGATCGCGAAGCGTGCCGTGCAGTGTTTTCATTGGTTCGACAATCTTCGTTTTCTGCGTCAGATTGGAAAATAACTGCATCAAATCCTTCTGTCTCTTTTTTGGTGCCATATTTAGTATCCCTCCGTATTGACTATCCCTTCAACATGTATCTGCATCCATATAATGATTATGGATCGAGACGGAAAACCGCCTGCCGAAAATGGAGGATGGAAATTATTAATACGACCGGAAACTGTATGATATCCCCCATTCGAAAACGGCGTGATCCGGGCGGTCTCTCGCGGGCGAAGGGGCCGGAAAAATACCGTATAACTAATACCCCCCGGATGAAAATAACATAAGAGCAGTTGTATGCGGTATCATTACACGAATAACACCCTGTATGTGAGGGGAAGATTTACTGCCGTCAGTACGGGAGTTGACGGCGGCATCCGGCAGGTTTCCACTCTGCTCAATCACACGGTTTCAAAAGACTTCGATCATGCCGATCCCAAAGAATATATCCGCGGTCTGCTTGCCGGCGCAAACTATGCAGACGATGCGTTTGGTCTTCTCACCGCGGTGTCGATGCAGCATCTGTGCGTTCTTCAGTATGATTATATCACGGTCTTTGTGACGGCAGGCGTTTCCAATCCCAATCCAGATCCGACCAGACCGCATACGATCAATATCATCGTCACCTCAAACGAAGGCTTTTCCACCGCGTCCCTCCTGGAAACGATCATCACCGTGACCGAGGCAAAAGCCCATGCTCTGCGGCTTCTCGGCCGGGATTTTACCGGCACGACCTCGGACGCGGTAATCACTGCATCCGAAGGAGAGCCGGTCCATACATATGCAGGGACTTTTACCGAGCCGGGAAAACGGATCTATGCCGCGGTCCTTCACGGCGTAATGGAAGCGGTCAAACGGCATGAAGGAACGGTGTCAGGTCCCGGACCCGCCTACTTCATTTACTCAAGATACAACGGTCACGGCTGGTTTGAATGGAAGAAGAAGGACTGTCCCTATTATCCCTGTCACTTCCCCGGCCAGTCCTGTGATTTTTGTTACTGCCCGTTTTACCCCTGTCATGACGAATCCCTCGGCGAATGGATCGACAGCTCCACCTCGGGTCAGAAGGTCTGGGCCTGCACAAACTGTCTGCTTCTCCACAAACCGCATGTCGCCGCCTATCTGAAAGATCATCCGGATGCAACGCTTGCTGAACTGAAAAAAGTAGATGAACAGATAAACCAATAATTTTTTCCTACACTTTTTTTTTACTGAAACTTGACTTTTACAATTATCAATTTCCCCCCCTCTTTCGCGCCTCACCCCTACTAAAATTGGGAAAATAGAAATTGACAGTTACTGAATATTCCGCGATAGGTAAGTTCCCTTGACTGCTCAAATAATTCTTGAAAATAGGATATTTCCACCGCGTCGGGCTCCGCGCCGGGTTGCAAGTCTATCGACTTGCTCAAGGCTTACGTCGCTTTAGCTCCCCTCGCCAGTCGCCCTCCCGCACCCCTAAATAAGAATAGGAAACGGAATCTGTCAAAAATTCTCTGAAATTACTGTTTTTACGGAGAAAATTCTCTAACCGCACTTAATTTGGAAAAGAATAAAAAAAGTGATGGCAGATTCTGCAGAGGGTTTAGACCCATCCGCGGATTTTCATACCTTCAACAACGCGCGCCACGGCAACCACGTATGCTGCCTGACGCATGTTGATCTTGTATTCTTTGGATGCTTTCAGGACATTGTGGTATGACTGGGTCATAGCTGCATCGAGTTTTGCATAGACGTCGTCGAGAGTCCAGTAGTGCATATACATATTCTGCACCATTTCGTAGTAGGAGACCGTGACACCGCCTGCATTACACAGGAAATCGGGGATAACATGGACACCGTTCTTAAAGAGGATCGCATCTCCTTCCGGAGTGGTCGGGCCGTTTGCGAGTTCGCAGATGACCTTTGCCTTCACGGTCGGTGCGACCTTCTCATTGATCGCTCCCTCATCGGGTGCTGCGGCGATAATAATGTCGACCGGGAGGCCCATGACTTCATCGTTGGTCAGAGTCTTGAGACCTTTGAAGCCGGTGACGGATTTTGTCTTTGTCTTGTGACCGGAGACTGCGGTGATGTCAAGTCCGTTCGCATCGTAGATACCGCCTTTGGAGTCGGTGACTGCGACGACTTTGGAGCCGAACATCTCCTGAACGAGTGTTGCCGCAAAGGAACCTGCATTGCCGAATCCGAGGATAGCGACGGTCGCCTTCTTCAGATCGAGGTTCAGCTCTTTTGCTGCTTCACGGAGGGTGTACAGACCGCCTTTTGCGGTAGCGTCGCCGCGTCCGAGGGAACCTCCGACGATCAGCGGTTTGCCGGTCAGCAGACCAAACTGGTTTTTGCCGTTAATAACGGAGTACTCATCCATCATCCATGCCATGATCTGACCGTCGGTATATACATCCGGTGCCGGAACATCGGTGTCGGGACCAAGGTTCTTCCAGATCGCACGGATATAGCCGCGGGAGAGGCGTTCGAGCTCGCCCTTGGACATCTCCTTGGGGTTGCAGATAATACCGCCTTTTCCTCCGCCGAGCGGAAGGTTCAGCACTGCACACTTCCAGGTCATCCATGCTGAAAGAGCACGGACTGTATCGATCGTCTCTTCAGGGTGATACCGGATCCCTCCCTTATAGGGGCCGAGCGCATTGTTATACTGCACACGGAATCCCTGGAAAACCCGGGTGGTCCCGTCGTCCATCTTGACGGGGATAGATACCTGAATCTGTCTCTGCGGCTGCATGAGGATATCAACAACGCCCTGATCGAGCTTGAGGATCTTTGCACAATCCAAAAGCTGCTGTTGGGCCATTTCAAACGGGTTTACCTTCGACATGGTTTGTTTCCTGCCAATCGCACGGAACTTGGGAGTTCAACTGCGTTGTGACAATTAATGTTGGGATTTTCCCATATAAAACATATCGTGTTATTTCTGATTCAGGCTGATATTCTCGAAGCATTTCTAAAAATACTTTATAATTGCCGGGATTTTTATTTCAGGCTTTGAGCGGGGTATTTGTATGTTACGTGTTAGCATGGCACCATACATTTCGCCCGGATCATGAAGGGCACAGACAAAAAACGCGCATAAAAAAGGGTCAGGAATATTTATACCAGCGCCCTTTCTCATCAAATGATCCCTCTTCGCTCTCCTGTGGCTCACGGGAGGAAAGATCGAGAAGATGGTGTTTATAGAAGCATGCTTTGTAGGAGACGAAGACCGGGACAAACATCAGACAGCAGACGGCCAAGGCGATCGCTCCGGATGAAAGGATCTCCGGCGCCGCAAACAGCGCGAGAAGCTCCGCCTGGGACAATGCAAGGATCTCCGCTTCCGTCATTTCGGCGAGCGGCAGAAGGGCATCGGATGCCAGGACCGACCATACGGCGGTAAAAATAAAAAATACCGCAAAGATCAGCGCAATATTGAAGAGATAGAATGCCGTGATTTTGAACGAACCTGCAGCTACCCGGAAAGCGCTGTCTTTGAGCGCCCGAAACGGCGCAAGATTATGCACTATCGCCGAGATGTCTGCAAAGAAGAAGAAAAAGATCAGAGGCACGATCAGGAATATGCTGAAATACATCGCGATATCCATGGATATTCCGGTCATCAGCAAGATATACGTCAGCGTGTTGGAAAGCACGAACCCGATCATCAGGACGAGCAGATTTGTGATCAGACAGCGGAAATAGCCGTAGATCGCGTATTTTCGAAAGTCTGCCGGCGAGGATGCGTCCCCGATGATGATCCCGTAGGCGCCTGCAAGAAATGCCGGGGACAGGAAAAGCATGGCAGCTCCTGTTGCGAGTCCTGCGGTCGCGCCGAACAGTGCGAAGACGTAATAGGTCAAAAGGACGGCAAATGCGAAAAAAAATCCCGGCATCCAGACGAGCGGTTTCTTCCCCAGCAGGCCAAGCGCCTCGGCAAATGATCTCAGCGCCATCTCAGCGGTCCCTTGGCATCGCTACGAATTCCCTGACCTGCAGATCGAAAAATCCTGCAGTGTGCGCCGGTCTGATCACGACGACCGTGTCCGCCCCCTCGATCGTCCCTCCTAACGCGACGACCTCTTCGGAAAGAGGGATCGCTCCCTGATCCGCTGCGATCAGAACACACTCGACGGCGACTTTCATGCCGATACCGACGGTCCGCCTGAACGCTTCTGCCACGACTTCGGTCCTGCTGCTTCCGCCGAGCCTCGGGTTCCTCGAGATCGCCCGTTCCAGTCCGGAAAGGGCGTGCGTCCCGCAGATGACCGTCACGCCCAGAGACCGCAGTTCTTCTGCGAGTGCGGGATCGAACTCCCAGACCCCGGGTGTGGAAAATCCTACTGCATGGGTCACGATCACGAGATGCAGACCGGTCCCCTGTACCGCCTCAAACAGGATCTTTGCGGTGTATCCTTCTGAACTTGCCGCGACGATCGTTGAAAGCCCGAGCTCCTTTGCCCGCTGCACGGCGATCTCTGCACAGTCCCGGGTGTTTTCTTTCCCGGGCTTTGTAAAGTAGGTGATGGTTTTTTCGATTTTCATGTCTTTACTCCCGTTTAATTGTAAAATCTGTGAAATCGGTCAGAACATACCCGGTACACTTCACGTCCCTGATGATCGCCCGGGGGCATGAGTAAGCCATGGCAAGGAACTTCTCTATAATGACCTCCTCGCCGGTGACCAGGACCCTGACCCTGCCGTCGGACAGATTCTCCACTTCGCCGCAGAGACCCAGATTCAATCCCGCATTCCTCACGCAGGCACGAAAGCCGACTTTTTGTACTCTTCCGGAGAAGAGGATCTCCATTGTCTGTTTCATGTTCATCTGACCTGATTAGTATCTAAGTTTGTCATTCGAGGTTTAATAACTCGTTTGTACAACAAAAACCCTCTTCATCTAAAAGCGCAAACAGTACTAGTCAATCATGCTCGATATCAAATTCGTCAGAGCCCACCCGGAAGTCGTTGTTGCAGATCTGGAAAAACGCCAGGATGCCGAGAAACTTCTCTGGGTCGATACGGTTCTTGAACAGGATAAAATTTTCCGCGAACTTACGGTAAAAAACAATGAGCTTCGCGCCAGAAGAAATCAGATAGCAAAGGAGATCAATGCCTGCAAAAAAGAGGGGAAGGATCCGGCTCCTCTTTTTGCCGAAGCAAAGGCACTGCCCGGACTGATCAAGGATAACGACGATATCATGGAAAAGGCGACCGAGCAGGTAAGATATTACCTGATGCGTCTGCCGAATATCCTGCACGAGAGCGTTCCATACGGGAAAGACGACACGGAAAATGTCGTCATAAAGAAAGTCGGCACCCCGCGGATCCTCGATTTCGAGCTGAAGAATCACGGAGAACTCGCCGCGGCAAACGGCTGGGCCGACTTTGAGCGTGCCACAAAAACGAGCGGTGCAGGATTCTATTTCCTGAAAGGCAATCTCGCTCTCCTTGATCTCGCTCTCCAGAGGTTTGCTCTGGATACGATAATCGCCAAAGGCTATACGCCGATCATCCCGCCGTACATGATGAACAAAAAATCCTACGAGGAAGTCACTGACCTCGGAGATTTCGAGAAGGTCATGTACAAGATCGAGGATGACGACGCCTATCTTATCGCCACCGCGGAACACCCGATGGCGGCAATGTATCAGGACGAGATCTTCGAAGAGAAGGATCTGCCCCTGAAAATGGTGGGTATCTCGCCCTGTTTCCGGCGTGAGATCGGCGCTCACGGACTTGACTCCCGCGGTCTGTTCCGTGTCCACCAGTTCACCAAGATCGAACAGTTCATCTACTGTATGCCGGAGAGATCCTGGGAGATGCATGAGGAACTGCTGGCAAACTCCGAAGAACTGTTTACCAAACTCGGTCTTCCCTACCGGGTCGTGAACATCTGTACCGGCGATATCGGAACCGTGGCCGCCAAAAAATACGATATGGAAGCATGGATGCCGCGGGACAATGAGTACCGCGAAGTGGTGTCCTGTTCGAACTGTACCGCCTATCAGTCGGTACGGCTGAACATCCGCGTCCGCGATGCGCATGATTTCGAGTCCAAACAGTGGCTCCACACCCTCAATTCTACGGCGGTCGCCACTTCCCGCGCTCTGCGCTGTATCCTCGAAAACTACCAGACCGAAGACGGCAGGGTCGAGATCCCCAAGGTCCTTCGTCCGTACATGAATGGTCTGGAGTATCTCTAACCTTTTTTTTGCTCTATCCAATTGATATGTCGATCCGTTGGGCAGAATGGTGTTGATTGAAGAAACCGTTTTTTGGTGTGCGGGGTGAGCCGTCAAGCGAGGGTCGTAGACCCGAGTCGGAGAGCAAACCGAAGGTTTGCGACCAAGTCGATAGACTTGCGAGAAAGTTTTCGAAGGAAACTTGCGAGTGTGCGGGTTGGACACGCAGTCAACGATCATTTTCGATTTCGTGTACGGAATTCTTTTTGATGAGCGCATCCATCACACGAAATGCACGAAAAACACACGAAAACACGAAAAATAGATAGATCGGTTGTTAGGCGATTGTACATCGTACCCTCCCCCGTCCCCCACACGAAACTTTCGAAAATCAACGAAATTCACGAAAAGGGGGACAGGGGCGGAGGAAAGAATATCTGCTCTTTTCGAAAAAAGGTGAGTGTATGGGAGTCTATGTCATTCAAAATAATATGGCGGTTCCTCTTCCTCCACAGAAGTAAGTGACGCTCCCTTTCGGACGATCCTTTGCACGTACACTTTAGGGTATGTACCAAAATTCACTAAGATCCCTAGATCGTATTTCCCGACATTGAGATAGTTCATCACCTGTTTCTGTTCTTCTTCCGTGGTATTATCTCGTGACTTCAGCTCAACAATTATTCGATCATAACAGACAAAATCCGGGGTATAATATCCGATATCCTGACCTTTGTATAATGCCGGCATACGTTTTTGCGGGACAAAGGGAATGTTTCTCAGGGTAAATTCATGTTCCAAAGCTTTCTGATAAAATGATTCGATGAATGTGTTTCCAAGAGTTTTGTACACTTCAAAAATAGCCCCGAAGATTGCATAGGATTCGTCTTTGTAATAGAGCATTATCTTTTATTTTATCAGCCAATCCTAATAAAAATCACCCCGTTGATGCAGGACGGAATATTACCCCATATCTCAATCCTTCACCCCTGTCCCCCTTTTCGTGCATTTCGTTGATTTTCGAAAGTTTCGTGTGGGGGACGGGGGAAGGTACTACATGGAGCCCCATCCAACTGCTCTTTTTCTTTTTCGTGTTTTCGTGTGTTTTTCGTGTATTTCGTGTGATGAATGCGCTCATCAAAAAGAATACCGTACACGAAACCGACGTACACCCAGGAAAAAAGCTCAACATCGATAAAATGAGAAGAGGTATATTTTACAGAACCTATGATTGGACAAATTCCAATCGATATTCCTATTCGCAGGACAGACTCTATCTAACACGTCTTTAAATAAGAGCCGCGCCCTATATCTTCCTATGATAAATGTTGGTGTACTTGGCGCGACCGGCGCGGTCGGTCAGCGGTTTGTACAGCTGCTCGCAGACCACCCCTGGTTCAACCTGACAACGCTTACCGCCTCTGAGCGTTCAGCAGGCAAACCCTACGGCTCGGTGGTAAACTGGCGGCTCGACTCACCCTTCCCTGACTCTTCCGCAGAACTCATCGTCGCTCCGACGACCGTTGACGCAGTAAAAGACTGTGATGTGGTCTTCTCAGCTCTGCCTGCGGATATTGCCACCAAACTCGAAACCGATATCGCCAATGCAGGAGTAGGAGTCTGCAGCAATGCAAGTTCCCACAGAATGGAAGCCGATGTCCCGCTCATGATCGCCGAGGTCAACCCCGAACACGCCGCACTGATCGATGTCCAGCGCAAAAAGGGACGGGACGGATTCATCGTCACCAATCCGAACTGTTCGACCATCATGCTGGCTACTGCCCTCGCCCCCCTGAGGAAATTCTCCTTCACAAACATCAACGTCGCAACCATGCAGGCGATCTCGGGCGCGGGATTCGAAGGCGTTCCGGCGTTCAGCATCTATGACAACGTCATCCCCTACATAGGGAGCGAAGAGGAAAAGATGTCCCGCGAGGCAAACAAGATCCTCGGGACCCTCGACGGCGGCAAGATCACCGGCGCTCCGTTCTCGGTCTCCGCATCCTGCAACCGTGTGCCGGTCATCGACGGACACACGCTCAATGTATGGATCGACATAAAGGCAACGCCGGCAGAGGTCATCGAGGCATTCAAAACCTGGCAGCCCCCGTTCTCCGGCCTGCCGACCCAGCCGGACCATACCGTCCTCTATCTCGATCAGGAAAACCGCCCGCAGCCCAGGCTTGACCGGAACCGCGGCAATGCCATGACCGTATCCGTCGGCAGGGTCCGGGAAGGCATCCGGTTCGTCGCGATGGGTCATAACACCATCCGCGGCGCGGCCGGCGCCTCGGTTCTGAACGCAGAACTGCTGCATACGATGAAATATATCTGAGAATCCCCTATATACTACGCAAATGGACGACAACACGGTATTAATCGGCACAAAACCTTTGATGAGTTATATCCTTGCTGTAGTCACACAGTTCAACAGCGGCAAGTCAGAGGTCGTGATCAAAGCACGCGGAAAAGCCATCGTGCGGGCAGTCGATACTGCGGAGGTATCGACCCGCCAGTTCCTCACCGGCGTTGTCAAAAAAAGTATCTCGATCTCAACCGACTCGGTCGAGACAGAGGAGGGGCCTGCCAACGTCTCTTCAATAGAGATCGTTTTGCAGAAGTCCTGAATATGGTATGATCCCGGTCGCAGTCTGGATCCTTGGAGCGGTGTTCTGTCTGATCGTCGTCCGGCAGATCGGCACCATCCGCCTTCCGATCTGGGGGGTCATGACTGCGGGAGCGTGCGCCGCGCTGATATTTGGGACGATATCGATCCCTGATGCGTTTTTTTCGATCAATTTTTCGGTGATCCTCTTTCTGCTCGGGATGTTCGTTCTCGGCGCGGCTCTGGAAAAGTCAGGGATCCTGCATCTTTTGTCCCTGAAAAGCTTTGCCCGCGCAAAGACGAAAAAAGAGGTCCTGTTCTGGTTCATTCTTGTAATGGCGGCCTTCTCCGCCTTTCTCATGAATGATACGATCGCGATCATCGGAACGCCGGTGGCGCTCTTCTGTGCGGCGGCTTACAAAATCCCGGTCAAAACCATGCTGTTTGCCCTGTGCTTCGCGGTGACGTTTGGGAGCTGCATGACTCCGATAGGAAATCCGCAGAACCTGCTTATCGCGATCTCCGGCGGCGTGCCGTTTGCGTTCCTTGAGTTCGCTCTGTATCTGCTGGTCCCTTCGGTGATCTGTCTGTATGCGGTCTACCGGATCCTTCTGCTGACGATCCCGTCTCCGGGATCTCATGTGGTCCATGAACCGGGAAAGGTATTTTTTGATGAGGCGCTGAGCCGGTGGTCGAAGATTTCGCTCGGGCTTGTTTTTTTCACGGTCGTTTTGCGGATCGTTCTGTCCTTCTTCGGATTCGAACTGCCGTTTGCCGTTATCGCGGCGGCGGCGGCGTTCCCCCTCCTGCTGTTTTCCAAGAGGCGTGTCGAACTTCTGCGCGGAGTCGACTGGTCGACGCTTCTGTTCTTTGCCTCGATGTTTGTCCTGATGGCGGCGGTCTGGAACTCCGGGTTTATCCAGACCATCCTGCCGACCTCGGAGATGACTTCGGTCCCGATCCTTTTTGGAACGACGGTGATCGTCTCCCAGTTCATCTCGAATGTGCCGTTCGTGGCGCTGATCCTGCCGGCTCTTACCGGATCGGGGATCCCGCTGTATATGGCGCTGGTCGCCGGCTGCACAGCGGCCGGTTCTTTAACGATCATCGGCGCGGCTTCCAGCGTGATCGTTTTGCAGCGTGCGGAAAAGAGCGGGGAGACGTTTTCGTTCATGGAGTTTTTTAAAATAGGTCTGCCGGTGACGCTGATCGCGGCGGGGGCGTATATCGGGTGGATCCTTGTTGTCGGGCTGTTTGCCGGCTGACGTGCCTTCGGGGGCGGAAAAATACCAGGCTCGAATAGTTAAATAGCATGCGGGCTTATCTCTATTCACGTTAAGGCGACTCCATGCGGCGGATCTATGATGCAAAAATTACCGGGGCGGTCAGCGGCCATTTTCTGATCGATCTGTATACGCCGGTTTTGCCGGTGATCCTTCCGCTTCTTATTACCAGTATGGGTCTGTCGTATTTTCTTGCGGGACTTGTCGTGACGGTGTTCAATGTGACATCGTCGATCACCCAGCCGTTTATCGGTCTGTACGGGGACCGGACGGGGAAACGTGCGAGCGTGCCGCTGTGTGTTCTGATCGGCAGCGCGGGTATCTCGCTTTCGGTTCTGACAAACGATTATCTGATCCTTCTTCTGCTGGTGACCGGCGCGGCGGTCGGCCATGCGCTGTTTCATCCTTCAGCTATGGCGATCGTCCATCAGCTGAGTCCGCCGGCAAAGAAGGGGCTGTATAACTCGATCTTTACGACAAGCGGGAGTATCAGTTATTCGATCGGTCCGCTTATCGCGGGGTTTCTTATTACGGTCGGGGGTCTGCCGTCGGTTGCCTGGATGGTTCTGCCGGGTTTTCTCGGGGCGGCCTAGATCTTTCGAAATGACCGGCGGACCGGCGCTGTGGAGCCGGTGAAAAAAGCCGCGGTGGAAAAAAAGCCGGTCCGGGAAAGATACTGGTGGATACCTGCGGGACTGGTCGTGACGGTGTGTGCTCTGCGTGCCTGGGCGTATGTGGGGGTCATCACGTATCTGCCGACGCTGCTTCTTTTGTGGTATCAGGGGATCGATACGATGACGACATCGATTATTGTGACGGTGATGCTGTTTTCAGGTGTCTTGGGACAGATTTCAGGGGGGTATCTTTCCGACCGGTTCGGACGCAAAAGAGTGCTGGTCCTTGGATTTCTGGCGGCGGTCCCGTGTTTCTGTCTGATCTTTCTCTCGGCCGGATGGCCGATGTATGCCGGGATCATGCTGTATGCGTTTTTTGCGAGCTTCTGTTATGTGGCTTCGGTGACGATGACGCAGGATCTTCTGCCGGGGAGTGTGGGTTTTGCGTCAGGTCTGACGCTTGGGCTTTCGATGGGAGTGGGAGGTGTCGGAGCGGCGCTGATCGGCTGGGCGGCCGATGTTATGGGGTCGCTGCCGGATGCGATGTTTCTTCTGATCGTGCCGACGGTGCTTTGCCCGATCCTTGCGCTGTTTATCAGATATCCGGGAAAGCTTGCCGGCGCCGCTGAAGAGTGAGGCGCGATCCGGCTGACTGCGGATCCGGGCCGGCGGGCCGAGAATAATTTTATCTCCGAAAAATACTATACAAAAAATAATGGCATTTGATTTTGTAGATGACGATGACAACTCCATCCGATTTGCAGATAAGACCGGCAAAAAGAAGTTCTCTGAACATGTCCCGAAGAAGGCTGATATCAAAGGGATGAAGACGAAGAATAAGCGAAAGTGATCCTCACTTTAAAGAATCTTTTTTGTGATCCTTTATGATGATATTTGTTCTGTCATTCGTAAAGCCGGAGTCCTATTCAACAAGATCAGCGGATCTTCATTCCTTCCGTGGCATCCTTGAGCGGAACAAGACGTGATGCACCTTCACCTTCCATAAGGAAAAAGGATTTTATCCGGTTATTTTTGTTGTGCGGGTTGACGTCAGCTTAAGGGGCGAGGGGTCGGGTCGGGATGCTGCAAATATTTTGATTATCCCAAAGGTCCAAGAGAGGAGTGTCTGTTCTTTTCTTTCCCTCTAAAGTCAGAAGCGGGCAGACATGCTTTGCAGTTTTTGTTGTTTGTCTTGCTCTCTGAGGTGTTTTCCTCACACTATTGCCGGATGTTTTGAGAGATCATGATGCGTTTTTTTTCATTGCCGGACGGGGCCTGAGTTCTTTTTTGGCGGGCTTCGTGTTCGTGTGCGGGATTTTTCCTGATCGGGCGGATATACCCGGAAACCTTCGGTTTGGCCGCAAGGAAAAGATTTGGTGTCAAGTATGTCGACTTGCTTAGCTAAGGTTGGCCGCGTTCCGCGTCCAACCCGCCTGACCGCAAGTTTTCTTTGGATAGGACTTACGCGGTGTGGTTGTGAATCCAAGTTGGGAAGGGTACGGCTGGGTTTGGAAACATGAGATTATTTAACCGCCAATCTCCGCGAATTCACGCGAATCGCATTTTTCTTGCGTTCGGGTGCTCTGCTTCGGCTGATGCGTGCAAATCGAAGATTTGCGTGCCGCCTCAAATGGGCTTTGCCCATTTGGGCTTCGCCTACGCAGAATCGCACCCTCTCTGGAAAAATGCTATAAGAAAAACCCGCGTGAGGGTTTTTCTGTTGTTTCATAATTTATTGATTTCACAAAAAGAGAAATTAACGGAGAGAAAAACCGGCACGCCGGTTTTTCTGATAGCATTTTTCCAGACGGCGTGCGATTCCTGCGTAGGCGAAGCCCAAACAGGCAAAGCCTGTTTGAGGCGGCACGCAAATCTTCGATTTGCACGCATCAGCCGGAGCAGAGCACGCAGGCGCAAGAAAAATGCGATTCGCGTGAATTCGCGGAGATTCGCGGTTAAATATTCTCTTGTGTCTACACACAACAACCTCCTTCCCAAATTGGATTGAGGATAACACCGCGTAACTACTATTTGGAAACTTGCTTAGCTAAGGTTGGCCGCGTTCCGCGTCCAACCCGCCTGACCGCAAGTTTTCTTCAAAAACTTGCTTAGCTAAGGTTGGCCGCGTTCTGCGTCCAACCCGCCTGACCGCAAGTTTTCTTTGGAAACTTGCTTAGCTGAGGTCGGCCGCGTTCCGCGTCCAACCCGCCATCAAAACCTTTAATAACTCTCCCCTTGAATTGTTCACTAGGATAGAAGATACAATTATGAAACCCGTTACTCCTTCTTCAATAGTCATCATCGGCATACTTCTTCTTATTTTGGCCGCTGCCGGGTGTATAGCTGCCCCCGAGGAACCAAAAATCGAACCGGTCTCCGAACAGTATTACGCGGACATGAACGTGGCACTCGACAGATATGTAGAGACCATCAATGCTGAGATGGCGCAGATCAACGCATCGGTCTGGACTGCCGCCAGGGAACTGGACGGTGTCCCGGCAGATGATCCGGCAGTCAAACTCGCGCTCTTAAAACTCAAAAGCGAGATCCCGCTCGCATACGATGCAGGACGGGTCACCAAGGATAACTATCTTTCTGCCGTGACCAATCCGATGGGAGAAAAAACCCTCGTCGGGACCTATGTCGGGACCTACCAGTTCACCGAAGAAGAACTCACGTCAGCCGGAAACACCTGTCTCATATCCGGCTACACCACCTTCAAAAACGGTGAACGCGGCGTCCGTATAGCGGCGCCCGTCTATGACGCCGAAGGAAACTTTGACGGCATCCTGCAGGTGCCTCTCGACGTGGACTACCTCTTCGCAGGGCCTGCTGAAATACTCAAGAATGAATGCGGATACACCGCCTGGATCGTTGATACAAACGGCATCGTGATCTATGATGACGATTCGTCTGAAGTCGGCTCGGATCTCACCGCCGAATCCTCATATTTTACCCCCACCTACACCAAAGCGGTCCAAACTATCCTTGCAGACACATCGGGACAGGCTTCATACATCCATTTTACCCGCGGCTGGGTCTCCCGGGATCAGATAAACGCGGTCTGGACGACTCTGCAGCCCGGCGTCGGAACAGAATGGCGGATCATACTCACTGATGATGTACATGAATACGAGGGTCCTGAAAGTACGCAGATAACACAGGATGAGCTGAAGGCCTTTATGATAAATGCCTACGTATATGCCAACACAGAAGGAAAACTAAAAGCTCTTGCCGCATTCAATGATCCGCACGGTCCGTTCGTCGACGGAGAGCTGTATGTCTTTGCGCTGGATATGGACGGTACGTCTCTGGCACTCCCCCACCAGCAGCCGCTTGTCGGAACAAGTTCCTGGTTTTCCCTGGACCCGACCGGGGTCAAATATATCCAGCGCATGATCGCCCGGGCACAGCAGGGCGGCGGATATGTGTTTTATCTGTATCCGAATCCGGACGAAGGATTCCAGCATGAACTGAAGTTGTCCTATGTGATCCCGGTCGATAACGACTGGTTCATCGGCGCAGGAGTATATCAGCATGATTCGGCGTTTTCCCACGGCAAAGTCATCGACTGGCAGACACGAAACGCTCTGGTCGAACAGGTTCGGACCATGCGGTATCTTGCTGCCGTCGAAGGCATACCCGCGGTGACCGATATGATCATGGATCCGGCCAGTTCGATCCAAAGAGAAGACATCTACCCGTTCGCGGTCACCGGAAACGGCACGATCCTTGCATTCTCCACCGAACCGGCCCTTGTCGGGACCAACCAGCTCGGCAGTGTCAACAGTTACGGGATGTCCTTTGTCCGGGAAGGTATCTCCCTTGGAAAGAGCGGCGGCGGCCTGATGTACACGCTCGCCTGGGACTCCGCACAGAACCGTGAGGTGTATGTCCTGGATTACGTTGAACCGGTTGGAAACGACACCTACTTTGCAAGCTTTATGATTATTGAGTGAGGAAAAAAATGACACGAAATCAAGTACTGATGATCGGTGTTGCCGGCATACTGCTGATCCTCATAATTACCTCGGGCTGCATTGCGTTTGCGGGAAACACGCCCGAACTTCAGCCTGTTTCCGATGAACACACCGGTGAAATGCAGGCGGCGCTGTATCCGGTGATCTACCTGATCACCGATGAGATGGATGATGCATGCAGTTTAGTGATGAAAACTGCCCGCGAACTTGACGGAAAAGAAGCAACCGATCCGGACGTCCGGCTTGCTCTCGTTAAACTGAGACGCGATATCCCGTCCTCCTTTGAGGTGGGGCTCTTCGATGCAGACGACACGCTGATCTCTTCAACTGAAGACCTTGGCGCGACCATGGAGATCGGCTCAGGCAAGGCGACCCATCATTACACCGAAGAGGACTTCAAGGCTGCCGGATCGCGGTGCATCGTCTCGGGATACACGACCCTTCTTCACGGAGACAACGGATTTACCTTCACCGCCCCGGTGTATGATGATGATGGAAAGTATAACGGGAACCTCCGGGTCGGGATCGACACCCGGGCGCTCTTTGCAGGGATCAACGAATATCTCAGAAATGAATACGGCTATACGATCTGGGTGACCCAGGAGAACGGGCTTGTGATCTATGATCAGGACTCCCAGGAGATCGGGGAAAATCTCATCTCCGACACGCTGTATCAGATCCCCTCTCTGCAGAGTGCCGTGAAAAAGATCCTCGCAGATCCGTCGGGCAATGCCTCGTACTTCTTCCACGACCCAACCTGGGTGAACTTTGTCCAGACCAACACCGTCTGGGGGACCGTCAGTCCGGGATACGGCATGACCTGGAAGATCGTTCTGTCCGACAATGTTCCGGGAAAAACCTCGGGGGATCCTGAGGAGATGCGGACACCCGAAGAGCTGAAAGCATTTGTTGAAGAGGCCTATGTCTACGCCCAGAAGGAAGGAAAGGAAAAAGCGCTTGCTGCGTTCAATGATCCGCGCGGGGAGTTTAGTGACGGTGAACTCTACATCTTCGCCTATGATATGGACGGCGTTACGATGGCTCTTCCTTATCAGCCGGGGCTGATCGGAACGAGCCGCTGGTTCATTGAGGATCCAAGCGGCGTGAAGATCATGCAGCGGATGGTCTCCCGGGCAGAGCAGGGCGGCGGGTATCTGTGTTATCTGTATCCAAACCCTGACCACAATTATGCCATGGAGTATAAACTGTCTTATCTGATGCCGGTGGATGACACCTGGTTCATCGGGGCAGGTTCCTACATCCAAAACAGTCCTCTGTCGAACTCCGAGTACATCGACTGGCAAGCCAGGGCGGATCTCACCTATCAGGTGAGAAACATGCAGTACATTGCGGCCACTGAAGGGATCCCGTCACTTACCGCGATGATCAAGGATCCAACCAGCAGTCTGCAGATCGACGGACTCTATCCGTTTGCGGTCGCCGAAAACGGCACGGTCCTTGCCTGTTCCCTTAAACCCTGGCTGGACGGCACCAATCAGCTGGGACGAACAACAGCTCTCGGCGTATCGCTATTCAGGGAAATGATCTCCACTGCCCGTGAGGGGGGCGGCGTGTTCTACTACCTGGATGGTGATCCGGGAAGCAGTGATGCGCAGTATATGCTGATCTATGTCGAACCGGCTGGTGCCTCCGTCTGTGTAGGCAGTATGCTTATAATCGGGTGAGCTTGTATGGTCATTCGCTACAAAAAGAAAACTCCCGGACAGATCCGTTTTATCATGGTGGTCTTTCTCATTGCGGCCGTGATTATGATCCTTGTAGGCGCACTCTCGGGTTTGCTGTTTGGAGCGAACTATATCGTGGATCAGTCTCTTTCGGATCCTGATGTTCTGGTGAATCCGTCATTGGCAGGAAATGATATCGTCGTGACGATCTATGAAGGACGAAGGATCAGCGAGCTCGAGCAGATTTCAGTGGAGATCGAAGGCTATGCTCCCGTGGTGATGAATGTGCAGAAAGGCGCGTCCGAGGTCGTTTTTACCGGAATCGCCGTTCAGATCACGGAAACACGGACGGTCGGCGTACGCGGGATATTTACCGACGGCACGGTAAAACATCTGAAGATAGTCGAGCTGAAGTTCACCTGATCTCTGACAAAAAAAAATCTTTTTTTGCGGATGGAAGTTCGGCCGAGAGCAAACTGAATGTTTGCGGTTCGCGGTCGGTTTTTTCTCATGTCTCCGCGCATTCCTGTACACGAAATCGAAGTACGTCTCAGAAGGACTTCAGTTTTTTCCGGTTGACAGCACACCGCGTAAGTCCTATTAAAAAAAAGGTTTGCCGGGTTCACCCGCGGCGGATCACGGTCCCGGCCTTTCCTTCACGCAAAACTGCAGTCAGTTCGCCTGGATTATGGCCGTTCACGATCCTGACCTCATGCAGATTTTTGCAGTGCGCCAAAATCTCCACGGCCTTATGCTCCATAACCATATCGTCCATATTCAGATCCATAAGTTCGGTCGTGGTGATGGAAGGGATCAGCTCGGCATCCGGATAGATAAACGGATTCTTATCAAAAAGACCTGCAGTATTTTTCACCAGAATGCAGGCCTTCGCTCCAAGCACTTCGGCCGCGATCAGCGCACCGCAGTCCGTCCGATACTGAGGGAGCATCCCCTTTTCCGGAGGCACCTCAAAAAGACCAAACGGCGGCGTTCCCTGGGTCACCGGCAAAACACCCTGGCGAAGCAGGTTTGGGACCTCTAAAATATCAGATGTCGAGATCGACTGTCCGCCGACATCAGCAAGAAGGATGGAAAGCATCAGCGCATTCTGCTCGCTGATCTTTCCGGCAAGCGACGCAAGAACGCCGGTCGGCATCCCAAGATCCAGACCGATATCCATAACATGACGGACACGCGCCCCGCCGCCCGTCATGATAAGCATAGGAAAATCATGGACAAGATCCCTGATCTCGCAAACAAGAGGATGGACCGCAGACGATCCGTAATCAATAACTCCGTGTCCGCCGATCTTGACGACGCTGACTTCGGGAGCGATACGAAGAGGGATGATCCCCTCCTGCCCGGAAAGAAGACCGACGCGGGAGAGCGTTTCACCCTTAAGATTTGATTCGAGACTTTTACGTGTATAGGGCGTTATTCTCATACGTACTATACATAAAGTCACTCAGAGTATTTCTTTTTACCGTGTTCCGCCTCATCGATCGGGGCAAGATAGATAAGTTCGGCATCGACACCCTCCAGAATGGCTTCAAGTTCCGTTTTTCTGAAGTGGCTGGCGGCAAAACGAATGTCGGTACGGTCTCCGGTAACCGCAGCGATACGGTATCTCGGCTCCTGGACGCCTGTCCCGACCTTGTTTCGCTCTCTTACATAAATTTTTGTTGTCATTTTTTATCTCACCTGCTTTTTACACTGATATATCAGCTGGTATATGGGATAAATATTTGTATTGTGTGATAAAAAAATCCAGGCGTATGTATTTATTAATCTGTAATGATAATTAGTGATAAATGCACGAAAATCCGATCACGTATCAAAAAGCTCTTAATGCCTCAGCCGTTGCCGATTCACTCAGCTGCGACAAGGCACTCGCTATCTGTAAAATTTTTGAATTCGACCATGCCCCGTTCCGCGAGTACTGTGAATCACACCAGATCACGTTCACTGACTGCAGCACGGGTTTTTAAGAAAAAAACTGTTTTTGGAGAGATCAGCGTTTCGCCTGATTTCTCAACTCTTCTAAAAGGAGCGGCATGAACGTTCCGGCATCGCTGATCAGACCGATCGCCTGGGAGGTCCCGCGGTCCATGAGTTTGGTGACGGACGCGGGGTTTATGTCCACACAGATGGTTTTGACATGGGAGGGGAGAAGATTTCCGACAGCGACCGAGTGCAGGAGGGTTGCGACCATCAAAACCATCCCAAGCTCGGGGATGTGCCGGCGCATGGCGTCCTGGGACTCCATGACGTTCTGGATGACATCCGGCAGAGGGCCGTCGTCACGGATCGATCCGGCGAGAACATAGGGCACATCGTTTTTGATGCATTCGTACATGATCCCGCGGGTGACCAGGCCGGATTCGACGGCGGCACGGATCGAGCCGGCACTCATGATCTTGTTTATTGTATAGAGATGATGCCTGTGTCCTCCGCTGACGAGTTCGCCTGTCGCAAGGTTCATGCCAAGCGATGTGCCGAAGATGCTGCTTTCGAGATCATGGGTTGCGAGGGCGTTGCCGGCGAATAGGACATCGAGGTATCCCTCGCGGATCATCGAAGCGACGGCGTCGGACGCGCCGGTATGGACGATCGCGGGTCCCCCGACGAGAGCGACCTTTTTTCCGGAGGCTTTGATCGCGAGGAGTTCTTTGGCGATCCGGCTGATGATCGTCCGGCTCGGCCGCTCGGAGGAGACGCTGCCGGCCATGAACTCGAAGACGCCGATCTCACGCGGCCGTTCGGGGAAGTCGACCCTGACGCCTTCCTCGCCGACGACAACGGTGTCTCCCGGGAGAAGTTTGCCCTGCACGACGCATTTTGCGGTCATGTTTTTTGTGTCGACCGCGATGAGCGCATCCATTTTCATGGTGCCGACAGGTATCCACGTATCTTTGTAATGGACATAGGTCGGGTGGTTGGTCGTTGAATAGAATCCTTCCGGTGCGACCTTATCTTTTACAACGGTGACGAGTTCGACCTCCGCCTCTCCGGAGACGATGACACCCAATCTGCGGAGTTCGCTGATGAGGGCGGTCAGCTGCTCTGGGGTTTCGGCGCAAATCTGCATTCTGGCATAGCTCGGATCGGTCTTCAGCCGGCCAAGGGTAAACTCTTCCGTTTCGAAATCGCCGTTGTATTCGACGACGGTGTCCATGACTTTGGCAAGGATCCCGGAATCTACAATGTGGCCCCGAAGTTCGATTTCCCGCGAAAACTTCATGGGATAGTATTTGGATGTGATATGACATGAATTTAGGGGAAGATGGGGCGGGAAGGCTGGTTTATCTCTCAGCCGAAAAAAAGATCACACATCTCTCACGTTCTGAGAAACATGCTTGCGAGCCGCGACTTCGATAAAACGATCGTCGTGGGTCGGCCGGCCGTGAGGGCACGAATCGACCCGCCGATTTTCTAATGTGCAGTCGA
>NZ_KE387269.1:0-71820 GCF_000430905.1 Methanocorpusculum bavaricum DSM 4179 | reverse complement strand
ACTCGCTCCGCTCGCAATTCTCATTCGAATTACGTTCTGAGAAACATGCCTGCAAGCCGGGATTTCGACAGAACGATCGTCGTGGGTCGGCCGTGAGGGCAGGTGTACGGCGATTTCGTCGCCATCAGCTGGCGTAAGAGGCGCTGCATCTGCTCGATCGTAAGAGGCGTGTTCCCTTTTACGACGGCACGACACGCGGCGGTCTTCAGCACCCGGTCCAGGACCTCGTCGGTACTGCCGACCCCGTCAAGCGCCGCTTCCAAAATCGCGTGGATGACCTCCGGATCGCCCAAAGTCGAGGAGATGACCGGGACTGAGCGGACCATCCAGACGTCTTTTCCAAACGGCTCGAGCAGATATCCCGCTGAGGCGAGAACGTCCTGCAGATCGGGAAGGGCGGCGATCTCCTTTTTCGAGAGCGTGATTGGGAGCGGAACGATCAGTTCCTGGCCGGACTCCGCCGACGAGGCGCGGGCGAGCAGCTGATCGTACATGATCCGCTCGTGGGCCGCATGCTGATCGACGACGATCAGGTCGCCGGATTCGTTCTTCGCGAGGATATACGTATCCCCGATCTGGCCGAGGACTTCGGGAACGAAGATATCCGTTTCCGGCAGCTCCCCGGTCTCGGTCCGCCGAAGCTGCTTCTCCGTCTGCTTCAAAGGAGCCTGCCGGGTCACCTGTTTCGCGGAATACGCAGGCACCGGTTCTCCCACGATCTCTGCCGGCAGGGTCGTGACCGAATCATAGGCGGGGGCGGGCGAGGGGAGTGAAAACGACGTGAGCCTTGAACAAACCGAAGGTTTGTGATCCGGGGCGGGAGAAAAGACCCGCTCCTCATGCAGAGCCTGATAGACCGCATCCTGAACAGACCGCATAACCTCACGCTCGCGGGACAGACGGATCTCCCGCTTCGTCGGGTGCACATTCACATCCACCTCACGGGGATCGAGCGTGATGTCCAGAAATGCCGCGGGAAACATCCCTTTTGGAAGAAGCGTGCCGTATCCCTCGCGGATCGCCCACTGCAGCTGACGGGACGTCACCTGCCGGCCGTTTACCGCGAGATAAAACCGCGTCTGGGTCGTCTTCATCTCGGAACCTGGCCGCGTGATCCAGCCGTCGATCTTCACCGGACCGAAACTGCCGGAGACCGGGTTCAGCTCTTTTGAAAAGGATGAACCGAACACCGCCGCGATCACGTCAGGATACGAGCCGGTCCCAAAGGTCTGGAACCGTTCTTTGCCGTTGTACAGCAGAAAAAACGAGATGTGCCGGTTCGAAAGGGCGATCCTCTCGACCATGTCGTAGACGTGGGACAACTCAGTCGGAACGGACTTCTGGAACTTGCGCCGGGCGGGGGTGTTGTAAAAGAGCGCCTCAATGATAATGCTCGTTCCTTCCGGGGCACCGACCGCGGCGTGCGAGATCAGCTCTCCGCCGTGGATCACCACACGGGCCGCTTCGGGCGAGGCCGAACCCCGTTCCTTTGTCGTGAAGGTCACCTTCGAGATCGCCGCGATGCTTGCGAGAGCCTCGCCGCGGAACCCGAGCGTGGTTATCCCGTCGAGATCCTCCGGGCGGGATATCTTGCTTGTCGCATGCTGACGAAACGCGAGAAGAGCGTCGTCGAAGTCCATCCCGACCCCGTCGTCCGTGACCGAGATCCGGGTGATCCCGGTCTTATCCGCCGATATCCCGATCCTGATGATTTGGGCATCCGCGTCGACGGCATTTTCCACGAGTTCTTTCACGACCGAGGCGGCGCGTTCGACCACTTCGCCGGCCGCGATATGGCTTATCGTCTCCTCGTCGAGGATTTTTACCCGGCTCATTTCTTCTCCAGCATGGATTTGAGTTCGTTGATAAACATGAGGGCCTGCATAGGCGTCATCATATTCGGGTCGGCTTCACGGACCCGCTCCTCGACCGCTGACTGGACCGGCTCCGGGGCATCCATCAGAAGCATCTGCGTGTAGTATTTTTTCCCGCCGGAAGAGGCGTCTTCAGAAAGCGCCTCGCGGAGAAGATCCGCCGCCCGAACAAGGACCTTTTTCGGAACACCCGCGATCTTCGCCACATGGATACCGTAGCTCCGGTCGGTTGCGCCCGGAATGAGTTTTCGAAGGAACGTGATGTCGTGCTGATCCTCTTTGACGGCGAAGTGGTAATTCCGCACGCGCCTAAGCTCGGACTCCATTTCGATCAGCTGATGGAAGTGGGTCGCAAAAAGCGTACGGGGACCGGATCCTCCTTTACCGTGCAGATATTCGAGTACGGACCGTGCGATCGCATACCCGTCGACGGTGCTCGTCCCTCTGCCGATTTCATCGAGCAGAATGAGACTTTTGTCGGTCGCGTTGTTCAGGATGTTTGCGAGTTCGAGCATCTCGACCATGAACGTGCTCTGCCCCCCGGCAAGATCATCGGATGCACCGACCCGGGTGAAGACCCGGTCGACGATCCCGATCCGTGCAAATCCGGCAGGAACGAAGCAGCCGGTCTGGGCCATGATACAAATCAGGGCGACGCTTCGCATGTAGGTGGATTTTCCGGCCATGTTGGCGCCGGTGAGGATCAGGATCTGCTGGCCGATCGAACTCATCTCGGTGTCGTTTGGGACATAGCCGCCCGGAACGCTGTTTTCGACGATCGGGTGGCGGCCGTCACGGATGAGAAGTTCCGTTCCGGGAACGAGTTCGGGGCGGACGTAGTTTCCGGAGAGGGAAAGATCGGCGAACGCGGCGATCATGTCGATCGTGCCGATCGAACGGGACGCCTGCTGGAGTGCCGGGACGAACTGGCCGAGATGCGTGAGAAGGGATTCGAAGAGCGATATCTCGAGAGCAAGAACGCGGTCATCGGCCTGGGCCATCATCGCTTCTCGTTCGCGGAGTGCGGGGATCGTGAACCGTTCCCCGTTTGCGGTGGTCTGTTTGCGTTCGTAGGTTTCGGGGACGAGATGGAGGTTGGCCTTCGTGATCTCGATGTAGTAGCCGAACACGTTGTTGTAGGCGATCTTGAGCGAACGGATCCCGGTTCGTTCCCGTTCGGTCTGCTGGAGTTCGGCGATCCAGTCGCGGCCGTTTGCGACGATATGTCTGACTTCGTCAAGATCCCGGTCGTATCCTTCCCTGATGACACTGCCGTTTTTGTAGACGAGAGGCGGCTCGTCGACGATCGCGGAAAGAATCAGATCGGCGACGCCGTCAAAGGAGGGGATCTGTTCGAGTTCATCTTTGAGGAGGCCTTCGGCGCCGCAGAGTTCGGCGGTGAGTTCGGGAACGGCGGCCAGACTCGAGGCGAGAGCGAGAAGATCACGCGGCGAGGCGTTTCCGTAGGCGATCCGGCCGGCGATCCGTTCGATGTCGGTGAATCTGGAGAGGATGGTCCTGGTCCCGGAGAGGAGGACGGGGCGCCGGGTGAAGAACCCGACGGCGTCGAGACGATGATTTATCTTTTCCGGCGAGGTCAGCGGCCGGGTGATGGTGCTTCGCAGAACACGGCTCCCCATGGGAGTTTTGGTCCGGTTGAGAAAGCCGAAGAGGGTCGTATCATTCCGGTCGCCTCGGAGGGGATTGAGGATCTCGAGATTCCGGAGCGTGATCGCGTCCAGGATCATCGCGTCGTTTGCGTATTTTCTGGAGAATCCGCGGATGTGGGGGAGACTCGTTTTCTGGGTCTCTTTTGCATAGCGGAGAGCGGCTGCGGCAGCATTGATGCATTCTGCGGAACTGACATCGAATCCGTCCAAGGAGGAGACGCAAAATGCGGCGGTGAGTTCGGCGGCGCCGTCGGTGAAGAGGCCTGAGCGGCCGGGGGTGAGGACCCTGCAGGTGGAGGCGAGGTAGGTGATGAGGTCTGCGGAGATGCCCTGCGGAACAAGGATCTCAAGGGGATTGTACTGTTCTATTTCGGTGGCGAGTGCGGAAAATCCCGGTTCATAGGGGATCTCCCGGACGAAGAATTCGCCGGTGGAGATGTCGAGGAAGGCAAGACCCATGACGGTTTTTTTGGCGTCGGAACACAGCGCCATGAGGTAGCGGGCGGTGGGACCGGGGATGACGTCGGCGTCGATCGCCGTTCCCGGGGTGACGACCCGGACGACGTCCCGCTTTACGACGCCTTTTGCAAGTTTCGGGTCCTCGACCTGTTCGCAGACGGCGACTTTGTAGCCTTTGCGGATCATTCTGGGGAGGTAGAGGTCGACTGCGTGGTAGGGGATGCCGGCAAGGGGGATCGGGTTTCCGTCTGGATCTTTGGAGCGGGAGGTCTGGACGATGTCGAGTTCGCGGGCACAGATCTCGGCGTCTTCGAAGAAGGTCTCGTAAAAGTCACCCATCCGCATGAAGAGGATACAGTCGGGATATTTTTCTTTGAATGTTTTGACCTGTTCCATTGCAGGAGTGAGTTTTTTGGGAGAGGCCATGTTGGGAATATGTTGTCGGTGAAAGGGTATGAGGGTTTGGAATGCGGGTCAACCGCAGGTTGACCTCAGCGGAGCAAGTTTGAGTGAAGCGAAAACTTGCGAATGTGGGGCACGATGTGCCCTTAACTGAGCAAGTCTCTGCAGGAGACTTGCGACTGCGGGTCAACCGCAGGTTGACCTCAGCGGAGCAAAACACCGAAGGGGTTTTGCGACTGTGGGCCGATCCGAAGGGCTGACCAAATCGGCGGCCCAACCACCCCCTAACCCCAACCCAGCATACCCTACCTATACATTCTTATCAGATCAAACCCACATCAGCAGTAACGAAACGCACAACGTCAGCAGATCACGCAGAAGCGTTTCCCAAAGAAAAAGGAGACAGTGGAAACTACGATAGACATACAGCAGGCAATCAAAGAACGTCATTCGGTACGCAGCTTTACCGATCAGCCAATCGAAGGCGAGATAAAATCCTCCCTTCAGGAAGAAATCGAAGCATGCAATCGGGAAAGCGGACTCAACATCCAGTTGTGTCTCGATGAGCCCAAGGCATTCGGCGGCATGCGGGCACACTACGGGAAGTTTGAAAACTGCAAAAATTACATCGCCCTCATAGGCATGGCCGGAACCGATGAAAAATGCGGATATTACGGCGAGAGACTCGTACTGAAAGCACAGCAGCTCGGGCTCAACACCTGCTGGGTCGGGATGACGTACAGCAAATCGAAAGCACCCTGTGTATTGAACAAAGGCGAAAAGATCCAGATCGTCATTGCGCTCGGCTATGGCAAAACATCAGGTAAACCGCATAGATCAAAGGACATGATGCATCTCTGTAAAGTTGACGGAGAAATGGCAGACTGGTTCAAAAAGGGCATGGAGGCCGCAATGCTCGCTCCAACTGCGATCAATCAGCAGAAGTTCATCATAACGCAGAACGGAAACACCGTTTCGGCAAAACCCCTCCCCGCATTCTTTTCCAAATTTGACATCGGGATCGTCAAATATCATTTCGAGATCGGTGCAGGAAAAGAAAATTTCGAATGGGCATAGGATCTATGCCGCCGTCTCTCTCCGAAAAAATGCCGGATGCCGGAGGAGACATGAAACTTTTTTGCCTCAACCCCGGCCCCCTGCTCTTATCCCGCTGATACTGCGGACATCCTGATAAAAAAAGGTTCATCGGGTAATGCTGCATACCGCAGTCCCGATCGTTTTTTCAGTTTTCGGCAGGCGCTCCCTCTCCTTCGATCCTCAGCTTCTTCGTCTTCCATCCTCCGCGCATATAGAAGAACAGATCGAAACAGAACATCACGACCGTTCCGCAGACAGCTGCATACCAGATGTACTGGATCGGATACCCGCTGAGCGCAAAGAATGCCGAAAGACCGACCTGCACGATCATCTGACCGGCGATCGCCGAGTACATCCCCGGACGGGTCATACCTGCGCCGTTCATCGCAAATCCCATCGTCATAGCTATTGCTATGAGGAAATACGACAGCGGCACGATCTGCATAAACAGGATCCCGTCAGCAAGCGATTCGCCCGTCGCTCCGAAAAACTTCAGGAACTCCGTCGCAAACACCAGATACAGCGCCGCAACCCCGATCATAAACGCCGCATTGATCGCGGCCGCATATCTCACCGCTTGTACTGCCCGCTCCACTTTTCCCGCTCCGAGATTCTGACCCACCATTACGGCGACCCCCGTACACAGGCCCATCACGATGATCAGTCCCATCATATCCAGACGCAGACATATCCCGTATGCCGCAACCGCCGCCGTACCGTAAACGGCGATGATCGTGGTCATGGAAAGAAACGCCACACTCCGGATGCCGCTCTGGACCGCCGAAGGTATCGCGATCACGACGATATCGCGGATAAGCTTGGGCTCAAACGTCCACTTCTTTGGAAACCGGATCGGACTGTTCTTTCTTGACGGCAGAAGATACATCACGCCGATCAGGAGCAGAACGCCGATCGCCCGCGAGGTGAGGGACGCATAGGCGGAACCTGCGATACCGAATGCAGGCAGACCGCCAAGACCCATGATCAGTGTCGGGTTAAGAGCAATATTCACCACATTGACCCCGAGCATCACATACATCGGCGTCCTTGAATCCCCGGTGCTCTGGAAAACCGTCGTCAGCGTGATCAAAATCACCATCACGAACAGACCCATCAGCATCGGGGTAAGAAACCGCGCACCCTCCGCCGCGACATCGGGATAGGCTCCCATCAGAAGAAGCAGATTCTCTGAAAAGAACAATCCGATCACCGCCAGGATCGCCGAAAACCCAAGCGCCAGATACAGGGAGTGCAGCAGGATCACCTGGATACGTTCATACTTCTCCGAACCGTATGCCCGCGAGACAAAGGCCGCCGTGGCCGTCACAATGCCAAAGATCACCGTCGTCAGGACCATAAGCACCATAATACTCATAGTTCCGCCGGCGATGGACACATCACCCAGTTTGCCGATGAAATACATGTCCACGACCTCCAGTACGCTCTGAAGAAGGTTGCTGATAATGATCGGCAGAGCCACTATGAACAGGGCTTTGCCGACCGGTCCTTCAGTAAGGAAATTGCCGGAATTTTTCATCGTCACAATATCATACTAAAGGGATTTGAACGGTAATAAAGATTAATGGATTTAAATAGTTCCCCCGGCCCGCATGCGTTTATTGTCTGCCGACAAAATGCCGGCGCGGGATGCATGGTGAGATCCGACAGCGAACGGCCGTGAAAAAAAGAATTGTCCGGATTCAGAAAGTTCCGAATCTTTGTGCTTCTACGTCTCCTTCTTATCTCCCGACTCTGATAAAAACGACGCAACATTCCTATCCTCCCGCCCGAGATAGATCATCGCCACCGTAAGTCCGAGGATAACGATCGTCGTTCCGACGATATCGACAAACGTCAGATCGGTCACAAGAAGTCTTCTGACCATCGTCGTGACGCCCGCGATCAGAATCGGTCTGACAAGCACGCGCCCTGCACGCACATAAGACTGGACCATATCGATCAGTGTCGCGATAACAATGATCAAAAGAATGCCCTGAAGCACATTTGTGAGCGCCGCCTGTGTGGGGTCCTCAAGTGCGAAACTGATCATCTTGAGGGTCTCAAGGGTCCCGATAAGGGCGGTAATTATCAAAAGAGCCGCAATAAGGATGTAAATTGCGATCGTCACCAGGCTGCAGCCTTTCACTAGAAAACGCTGGGTCCGCGGGAACATATCCATATCTGCCATAATTAAGTAGGATATAGTTCCATTGTATAGGTAATAAAACAGTCTCCCTCTTTTCAGAGGGGTTGGGTGGTGTAAATCGTCATATTTATATGTGAATACATCATTCTATTACCGCTGTTTCCTAGATGAAACACAAGGGCCAGTAGATCAGTCAGGCAGATCGTCGGACTTTTAATCCGCAGGTCGGGGGTTCAACTCCCTCCTGGCCCGCTTCACGCTTTCGGGTTTTTTGATAAGGAAAAAATGCTTACAGCATACCTTATCTCATTTTATTCGATGCGTGTCTATCATCCATTACCACACCACCGGCGAATGTGTTCCCATTGGGCCATTCACAAGCCGAAGAACCAGACTTTTAAAAACTGAACCAGCTACCTGACATAATCAGCAGCAAGACACCGTATTCACACGAATCTGATTAGGAGCTACATGACAAGACTCAATGTATTACTGCATGAGATGGTCCCCGACCATCAAATCATGACCGATGAGGATGTAAAAAATCTTCTCGTAACCTTCGACATAACGGAAGACCATCTTCCAAAAATCTATCATGATGACCCCGCTGTAAAAGCCTGCGGCGCAAAACCCGGAAACGTCATTACGATCGTAAGAAAAAGCCAGACTGCAGGCGAAGCCACGTCCTACCGCCTCGTAGTAAGAAGGCCAAAGAAATAATTCGGAGGTAAAAATCATGATCGACAGAAGTGTATTATCAGGCGCGTACTTTTCCCAGGAACATGTTGCCCGCCACCAGCTGGATTCGTATAACAATTTTGTCCAGTACAACCTCCAGAAAGTCGTAGACGAACAGAGGATCGTCGAGACCGAGATCGTCAACAGAGGAAAGAACCAGGAGGCCGTATGGGTCGAACTGGGAACCATCCGCGTTGAAAAACCCATCGTCAGAGAGGCTGACGGGTCGCAGAGCAAACTCTATCCGGCAGAAGCCCGGTTAAGAAACCTCTCCTATGCCGCCCCGATGATCCTTGAGATGACCCTGCACCAGGGAGACAAAGTGTATCCTGTCCAGGAAACGACCATCGGTCAGCTTCCGGTCATGATCGGCAGCCAGGTCTGCAACCTTTGCGGTCTTTCCCAGCAGGAAAGAACCGAACAGGGCGAGGATCCAAGCGACCCCGGAGGATACTTCATCGTCAACGGGACCGAGCGTGTTTTAATGACCCTCGAAGATCTTGCGAGCAACAAGATCATGACCGAGTTCACCGAGAGATACAACGAGCAGATCCATGTATCCAAAGTGTTCTCCCAGTTCCGCGGCTACCGCGCTCTCGTCGTTGTCGAGAAAAATAAAAAGAATCTCCTCGACGTCTCTTTCCCAAGCGTCGCCGGTCACCTGCGGTTCGCAGACCTTATGCGTGCGCTTGGCCTCGAGTCCGATGAAGATATCGTATCCGCGGTATCCCTTTCGGAAGATGTCCTCACCTACATGATGCAGAACCTCGAAGAAAGCGAATGCGCCACCGTCGAAGAGGGTGTCATGTATGTCGGAAAGAAACTTGCACCGAACCAGACCAAGGATTATCAGAGAAAACGCGCAGAGTTCGTGCTGGACAGCTATCTTCTTCCTCACTTAAACTACGCTATCCCTGCCTCGCTGAAACCCGGGGATGAAGGCTACGAGGTCTATGCAAAAGACGTCCGCGTGGCAAAAGCCGAATTCCTCGGCAGAATGGCAGAGGCATGTTTCGACCTCGCACTCAACAAAAGGAGAATCGATGACAAAGATCACTACTCCAACAAACGCCTGAAACTTGCCGGCGACTTAATGGAGGATCTGTTCCGTATCTCGTTAAACAGACTGACCCGCGATGTCAAGTATCAGCTTGAACGCGCGAGCATGCGGCACAGAGAACTCGCGATCGGAACCGTCGTCCGTGCGGATGTCCTGACCGAACGCCTGATCCACCCGCTTGCAACCGGAAACTGGGTCGGCGGAAGGACCGGCGTATCCCAGCTGATGGACCGTGTCGACCACATGTCGGTCATCTCCCACCTGCGAAGAGTCATCTCCCCGCTGTCCAGATCCCAGCCTCACTTCGAGGCCCGTGATCTGCACCCGACCCAGTGGGGCCGCATCTGTCCGTCCGAAACGCCGGAAGGACCAAACTGCGGTTTAGTGAAAAACTTTGCCCAGCTTGTTGAAATAAGCAAAGGAACCGACGAGGAAGAGATCCTCCGCGTCATTCAGGGCATGAAGATCCAGCCGATCAGGAGCGAATAAAAATGGAAAAGAAAATGGCACGTGTATTCGTGGACGGCGCTTTGATCGGAAAAGTCGACGACGCCGTAGGATTCACGAAAAACTTCAGACAGATGCGCAGATCAGGGCACGTCTCGACCGAAGTCAATATTTCATACAAAGATTACAGTAACGAGATCGTTATCAATACCGACCGCGGACGGGCCCGCCGCCCCCTGATCGTTGTGGAAAACGGCATCCCGGCAGTCACCCCCGAAGATATCGAGATCGTCAGATCCGGTGCAGAGGACTTTATGGCCCTGGTCTCCCAGGGAAAGATCGAGTTCATCGACGCTGAAGAGGAGGATGACCTCTTCATCGCCGTTCAGGAAGAAGACCTGACCGCCGAACACACGCACCTTGAGATCGACCCGTCCCTTATCCTTGGTATCGGCGCAGCGCACGTTCCGTTCCCGGAACACAATGCATCGCCGCGTGTTACGATGGGTGCAGGTATGATCAAGCAGGCGTTAGGGTTTGCCCAGGCAAACATGAAGCTGCGGCCCGATACCCGCGGTCATATGCTTCACTACGCCCAGGTCCCGATGGTGCACACGCAGGCAGCCGAGCTTATCGGTTCCGACAACCGCCCGCAGGGTCAGAACTTCTGTGTGGCCATCATCTCCTACGAAGGATACAATATTGAAGATGCGCTCATCTTCAACAAAGCCTCGGTCGAGCGCGGAGTAGGCCGCTCCCACTTCTTCAGAACCTATGAAGGAGAGGAACGCAGATATCCCGGAGGACAGGTCGACAGGATCGAGCTCCCGGACGAGGATGTCCAGGGTTCGCACGGAATCGGTTCCTACGCAAACCTTGATATCGACGGGATCATCAATCCCGAGACCGTCGTAAATGAAAAGGATGTTCTCATCGGCAAGACCTCCCCGCCGCGTTTCCTTGAGGAACCGACCGGAGAGCTCATCGCCGTTGAAAAACGCCGCGACACCTCGATCACTATGAGAAGTAACGAGACTGGTATCGTTGACACCGTCATCATCACCGAGTCTGAAAACTCCTCCCGCCTCGTCAAAGTCAGAACGCGTGACCTCCGTATCCCCGAGATCGGCGACAAGTTCGCATCCCGTCACGGTCAGAAAGGAGTCTGCGGTCTTATCACTCCGCAGGAAAATATGCCGTTCACCGCTGCCGGTATCGCGCCTGACCTCGTCATCAACCCGCACGCAGTCCCGTCGCGTATGACCATCGGTCATATGCTCGAGATGATCGGCGGCAAAGCCGGTTCGCTCGAAGGCTCCCGCGTGAACGGGACCTCGTTTCGAAAGACCCAGGTCGAGAAGATCTTCGACTCGACCTTTGCCCAGAACCGTCTGTTGAACGACAAAGAGATCGGCAAAGACGTGAAGTCGAGCAAACTGACCCGTGAACAGGTGCTGAGACACCAGCTCGCGGAAGCAGGATTCGCTCACAACGGCCGTGAAGTCATGTACGACGGCATCACCGGACGCAGATTCCAGGCCGACATCTATATGGGTGTCATCTACTACCAGAAACTCTACCACATGGTATCTACCAAGATGCATGCACGGTCCAGAGGTCCGGTCCAGGTCCTTACCCGTCAGCCGACCGAAGGACGCGCCCGTGAAGGAGGTCTTCGTTTCGGTGAAATGGAACGTGATGTGATGATCGGTCACGGTGCCGCGATGGCACTCAAAGAACGTCTCCTTGACGAGTCCGATGCTGTGAAACAGTACGTCTGCGCACGCTGCGGAATGGTCGCCATGTACGACGCCAAGCAGAAGATGACCCGCTGCCTTGCCTGCGGTGCAGAAACCGATATTTACGAAGTCGAAATGAGTTACGCGTTCAAACTTCTCCTTGACGAGATGAAGAGTATGGGTATAGCTCCCAGACTGAGACTGGAGGATATGGTATGACATCGCCAAAGAGGATCGGCAAGATCGAGTTCGGTATCCTTTCACCGAAAGCGATCCGCGACATGAGTGTCTGTAAGGTCATCTGGCCAGACACCTACGACGACGACGGATTCCCCTACCCGAAAGGTCTCATGGACCCGAGTCTCGGAGTTATCGATCCGGGACTTCGCTGCAAAACATGCGGTCAGAAGCAGGGCGACTGCCCGGGTCACTTCGGTCACATCGATCTCGCCAAACCTGTCATCCACGTAGGATACACCCGCCTGATCAGAAAACTTCTCCGTGTCACCTGCCGTGACTGCGGCCGGCTTCTTCTCGATAAAGAAGAGATCGAACGCTTCTCAGCACTTGAAGACGACCCCTACTCCGCCGAGACCATCGGCGAGAAGGATATCAAAAAGGAACGTATCTGCCCCTACTGCGGTGATCAGCAGTTCAAGATCAACTTCGAGAAGCCGACCTCATTCGTTGAGATCGTCACCGAAATGGGTGAAGACGGCAAAGTCCACAAGTCGGAACGCAAACTGACCTCTGCCGACATCCGTGAGCGCCTCGAAAAGATCCCGGACGACGATCTTCGTCTTCTCGGTATCGACCCTGACGTAGCAAGACCCGAATGGACCGTTCTTACCGTCCTTCCTGTCCCGCCGGTAACCGTCCGCCCGTCCATTATCCTTGAAAACGGTCAGAGATCCGAGGATGATCTGACCCACAAGCTTGTGGATATCATCAGGATCAACCAGCGGTTCAAGGAAAACCAGGATGCCGGTGCCCCGCAGCTCATTATCGAAGATCTGTGGGAGCTTCTCCAGTACCACGTCACCACCTACCTCGACAACGAGGTCGCAGGATGCCCGCCGGCGAGACACCGGTCCGGCAGACCGCTCAAGACACTCTCTCAGCGTCTGAAAGGAAAAGACGGCCGTTTCCGCGGATCCTTATCCGGTAAGCGTGTCAACTTCTCCGCCCGTACGGTCATCTCCCCCGATCCGAACCTTTCGATCGGTGAAGTCGGTATCCCGCTTGCCATCGCAAACGAGATGTCCGTTCCGGTAAGAGTGACGAAGCAGAACCTTGAGGATATGCGTGTCCTGATCAGGATCGGTCCGCACAGACCGACACTCCGTGACCCCTGCGGCGCGAACTATGTCAACAGACCCGACGGCCGGCGTATCAGACTGATCTCCGGTGAAGAAGGCAACTGTGACACCGTCGCCGAAATGATCGAACCAGGATGGAAGATCGACAGACAGCTGCGTGACGGAGATATCGTTCTCTTCAACCGTCAGCCCTCTCTGCACCGTATGTCCATCATGTCCCACCACATCAAAGTCATGAACGGCAGAACGTTCCGCCTTAACCCGGCAGTATGTCCCCCGTACAACGCAGACTTTGATGGGGATGAAATGAACCTGCACGTTCCTCAGACCGAGGAAGCACGCGCAGAAGCCGAACTTCTCGTCGCGGTCCAGGAAAACATTCTCTCGCCGCGTTTCGGCGGGCCGATCATCGGCGGTCTTCACGACCACATCTCCGGTATCTTCCTGCTGACAAACCAGCTGAAATGGTACACGAAGTCCGAGTTCCTCTATCTCCTGAAATACACTGAGATGGAACACCTCCCCGCGCCGGGAAAGGTCGAAAACGGTATTCCCTACTGGAGCAACAAACAGGCATTCTCTATGATCCTGCCAAAGGACGTCAACATGTTCTACAAAGCTACCTGCTGCCGGAACTGTGATCCCTGTACCAGAAACACCTTCTGCCCCCACGATGCCTTTATCAGGATCGTTGACGGAGAACTCCTTTCCGGAACCATCGACAAAAAGTCTGTCGGAGCAATGGACGGAGCGATTCTGAACAGGGTCATCCGTCTCCACGGTATGCAGCGTGCGAAAGAGTACATCGACGATCTGACAAAACTCTCGATTCGTGCGATCATGCTGTACGGATTCTCGTACGGTATCAACGATACCGATCTCGGTAAAGAAGAGTACAAACAGATCCGCGACGTTCTCGACACCGCAGAACACGATGTGGCAAACCGTATCAATATCTTCGAGCAGGGACACCTTGAACCGATGCCTGGAAGAACGCCGGAAGAAACTCTTGAAATGCAGGTCATGAAAGAGCTGGGTAAAGCCCGTGACCGGACCGGTGATATCGCATCCCGTCACTTAGGTTTCGAAAACTCCGCTGTGGTCATGGCCGTTTCCGGAGCTCGCGGGTCAACGCTGAACATCGCACAGATGGCCGGTTGTATCGGTCAGCAGGCAGTGCGCGGTGAACGTATCGTTCGTGGATATGAAGACAGGACCCTTCCTCACTTCAAACGCAGCGACAAAGGCGCCGATGCGCACGGATTCGTCCGCAACTCCTATAAATCCGGTCTCAACCCGACCGAGTTCTTCTTCCACGCGATCGGTGGTCGTGAAGGTCTTGTGGATACTGCGGTTCGTACATCCCAGTCCGGTTACCTCCAGCGCCGTATGATCAACGCGCTGCAGGATCTCAAAGTCGCATACGACGGAACTGTCCGCAGTACCGGCGGCAAGATCATCCAGTTCGTGTATGGAGAAGACGGGACCGATCCGGCCAAGTCCGCATCCGGTCTGCCGGTCGATGTGAAAGGTATTGCCGAATCCGTTCTCAAGGAGGAGATCTAACATGGTTCCAAACAATGATGAGTTCGACGAGGAGTTCGATACCTTCGAAGAAGTCATCGAAGAAACTCCCGTAAAGACCTCAAAGAAGTCCCTGGCGGAAAAGGTCGAAGAAGTCCTTGAAACAGAATCTGCCGAGGAAACCCCCGCCGAGTCTGCAGAAAAGAAGCCCCGGGCAAAGAAAGCAAAGAAGACCGAAGAGGTCGTTATCGAGCCTGAATCTGCGATCGCAGCAGAGCTTCACACCTGGGACCTCCCCAAAACCCTCTTCCAGCAGATCAAGGTCTGGCTCGAAGGCAAATCCGAAGAGGAGCTCGAGGCAATCGATCTCGTTCGTCTGAAGTCCCGCGTAAGAAGACTGGTCGATGAAAACATGCCGGTCTCCACGACTACGGAGCTCACCAAGATCCTCACCTCAAAGCATGATGCCGGCAAGGAAGTAACCGAAGACAACTTCGAGAACATCGTCACAAGGATCAACTCCGAGTATGAACGCACCCGTGTTCAGCCCTGTGAAGCGGTCGGTATCAACGCCGCCCACTCCATCGGTGAACCGGGCACGCAGATGACCATGCGTACCTTCCACTACGCAGGTGTGGCTGAAATCAACGTTACTCTTGGTCTGCCGCGTCTTATCGAAATCATGGACGCCAGAAAAGAGCCGTCGACACCGACCATGACCATCTTCCTGGACCCCGATTACCGCGAAAGCCGTGATAAGGCCCGTGAGGTTTCCTGGAAGATCGAAGCAGCTCCCCTTCATGAGTTCGGCGATATCGAGACCGACATCGCAGAGATGTGCGTCCTTGTCCAGATCAACAAAGAGGTCTGCAAGAAACGAAAGATCGCCGTCTCCGAAGTTCTCGCCCGCGCTCCCCAGAAGATCAAAGACAAACGTCACTACCGTGACTTTGAGGTCGAGATCGACGAGACAAACGGCATCCTGAAGTTCCTCCCGAAAAACGAGGAGTCCTATCAGAACCTGTTCCAGCTCGCAGAACATGTCCGTCAGGTCATCGTTCAGGGTATCGATGATATCAAGAGGGTCGTCGTTCGAAAGGAAAACGATGAGTACATCCTCCATACTGAAGGCTCCAACCTCAAAGATGTCTTTGAGATCGACGGAGTCGACTGTACAAGGACCCGTACAAACAACATCTCCGAGATCGCGAGCACGCTCGGTGTTGAGGCAGCCCGTTCGGCTATCATCTACGAAGCATTCTCCACCTTAAAAGAACAGGGTATCTCGGTCGATCTCCGCCACATCATGCTTGTCGCAGACATCATGTGCATGGACGGCGAAGTCAAACAGATCGGTCGTCACGGAATTGCCGGCGAGAAGGAATCGGTCCTTTCCCGTGCAAGTTTCGAAGTTACGGTCAACCACCTGCTCGATGCGGCGGTTGCTCACGAATTTGATGAACTTTCCGGTGTTACGGAAAACGTCATCGTCGGTCAGCCGATCCTTCTCGGTACCGGCGATGTCAAACTGATGGTCCGCCGCGTGGCACCCCAGTAATCTTTTTTTTTATCATGGTTATTCCTGAACTCTTATCTCCTGCGGGTTCGCCCGATGCTTTGAAAGCTGCCGTCTATGCCGGCTCTGATGCTGTATATCTCGGCGGAAAACTTTTCGGCGCACGCCAGTACGCCGCGAACTTTTCGAATGATGAACTGAAAAATGCCGTCATATTCGCCCATCAGTACGGCGTCAAAGTCTATGTGACCGTCAACACGCTCGCATACGATGACGATATGCCGGCGATCGCCGAATATCTTCGGTTCCTCTCCGATATCGGCGTTGACGCGATCCTCGTGCAGGATGTCGGCGTCCTCTCTCTCGCGAGAGAGATCGTGCCGGATCTCCCCCTCCATGCAAGCACGCAGATGACCATCCATAACGCGGCCGGTATCCGGTTCGCCGCGGAACACGGGGTCTCGCGTGTGGTCCTCGCCCGCGAACTTCCGTTCGATGATGTGAAAAAGATCGCCGAAGCGGCAAACGAAGCCGGCGTCGAGCTCGAGATCTTCGTACACGGAGCGATCTGCTATGCATACTCGGGACAGTGCCTCTTCTCTTCCGTGATCGGCGGAAGGAGCGGCAACCAGGGGGCATGCGCCCAGCCGTGCAGAAAACCCTACACCCTCCTTGCCGACGGAGAAACCGTCCCGACCCAGGGCGATTATCTTCTCTCGCCGCGGGATCTCTGTCTCTATCCCTATCTCGAAGAGATCTGCAGTCTCGGGGTCGCGGCAGTCAAGATAGAAGGCAGGATGAAGACCCCCGAGTATGTGGGGATCGTCACCGATGCCTACCGCCGGGCGCTTGATACGATAGCAGCAGGAGAGGAGTTCGTTGTGGAAAACGAGACGATGGAAGACCTCGCCTTTGCGTTCAACCGCGGGTTTACGAAAGGATATCTTTTCGGAGATAAGTGGGGGACGTTCATCAATGCAAAAAAGCCGGACAACCGCGGTGTCTTTGCAGGATTTGTTTCCGGACTCGATGAGTCCCGCGGCAAGGTTATCGTCAAGATCGAAGGTCCGGTGCCTGATACCGGCGACGGGCTCGTGTTCAAGATCGCCGGCCGGGAAAGCGGTTTTGCTCTGAATAAAGAACCCTATATCTTTCCGGAAGGGGACGCCTACAAGATCCCGGCGCCGGCAGATGTTGTTCTCGGCAGCGAACTCTGGATCACCCGCCGGATGAAGACCGAACGGAAAGCAGCCGCGATCCTTGCAAAACCATCCGGAGGACGGATCCCTCTCGACATCACCGTCTCCGTCGACAAATCGGGACGGCTCACCGTCTCCTCCGGTTCGGTCAAGGTCAAAACCGAGATGCCGATGCTTGAGGCGCTGAACAAACCCGTCTCCAAGGAGTCGGTCGAGACCCAGATGCGAAAGACCGGCGGCACGCCGTTTTACGTCAGAAACCTTTCGATGAAGTATGACGGAACGATGTTTCTCCCGATGAGCGTCATCACCGATCTTCGCCGGAGATTTTTGGATGAAGCGGCGCTGGCCGGAAAACCTGCCCGGACCACCCGTCCGTATCAGGAGAAAGGCTCCGCGGTCCCGGAGCGGATCGTTCCGATCGTCCAGGTCTATACAGACTCGGTCATCGGGGCAAAGGCCGCCCACTCGGCCGGAGCAGGTCAGGTCGTGTATGAAGGCGTCGAGGAGATCTATGATCTCCCGATCATCTACAAGCTGCCGAGGATCGTTTTGGAGCATGAGATTTCCGAAGCATTTTCCAAGATTCCCGCGACCGCCGCCGGCGTGATGGTCGACGGTGTCGGTGCTGCCGAGCTGATCAAGGGCATTCCAAAATACGGAGGCTCAGGTCTGAACATCACGAATGCCCGCTCGGCCATGACCTACGGAAAAAGCTGCCGTCAGGTCTGCCTCTCGCCGGAACTTTCCGGGAAACAGATCAGAACGCTGATGGAGCAGCTTTCCGCATATGCTCATCCGCCGAAGACCGAGGTGATCGTTCAGGGCAGTCTTGAGGTGATGATCACCGAGAACTGTATTCCGGCAACTGCTCAAGGGTGCAGGAGCTGCAGTCAGTCCTGGGCGCTGAAGGATAAAACGAACCGGATATTCCGCGTCCGGACCGATCTCCAGTGCCGGACCCATATCCTGAACTCCTCCGAGACCTGCCTGATCGAGTATGTCGGCAAACTCGCATCATCCGGCGTATCGGTCATCTCGATCGACGCCCGCGGGAGAAGCCCGGAGTATATCCGGCGGATGACGGCGATCTACTCAGCGGTCGCTTCCGGTGACGGGGATCCAAAAGAGCTGAAAGAACAGATAAAAGATATCGCGTCCGGCGGCATCACGGCAGGGCATTACCTGCGCGGTGTCGTCAGAGAATAATTTTTTTTGGATACGTATTAGAATATTCTTCTAAAGACCGTCGTCTCATCCTTCGGTCCTTCTTTTCTCGCAAGAAAATCTCTTCCCTGTGCCGTGATCCTGTACTCGCCCTCGGCAGGTTTCATCCCGTACACATGACTCCCGCTCAGATACCCTTTCCTCTTCAGATAATCGACCTCATTGTCCAGATCGATCCCGGAAACACCCAGTTTATCGGCAAGATGTGCGCACGGACAGAAATTTGCATGCCCTCTGCTGTTTGCATCTGCCAGATAAAATGTCAGGATCTTAACCCTCAATGCATGATTATCCATAAGGCAATAGGATAATATGTAATATTTCACTATAATTAATCTATTGGCCGTGATAAAAATCGAAAAATATCTCCTCCCCTCTGCATGGACAGGAGGACCAGGAGGAAGCTACCGGCCCCGCGGGCCGGTTTACTTCTCCCGCCACTCAATATCCGGCGTCTGCAAAATACCGGCCGCGGTTTTTTCTCCGATCCCCTTCACCGCGATCAGCTGCTCCTTTGAAGCATTCATCACTCCCCGAAGCGACCCGAACTCCCGCAGAAGATCGCGGGCCGCTTTCGGCCCCACATCCGGAAATGCCGTCAGGATGTATTCGACGGCGGCTTTGCCAGTTCGCCCCGTCTTAGCTTTATGGAGGCTCCGCGGCGAGCCGGTCGATCCTGCTTCCCGCCTCGCGAACGCATGGATCATCTCCGCCGTCTCGTTCGCATCCTTCGTAAACAGGATCGAGACATCGAAGTCCGCCGAAATCGACGCGAGCGTGTTTCGAATCGCGTTCGGGTGAAGGTTCCGCAGTTCATACAGATCCGCAAGGCTTCCTCCCTCTATGATCAGCACCGGGCGGATCGACGAATCGGCGAGATCCCGCATCTGACCAAACAGATCCCGGTCAACCAGCGTATCCACGAAATCCTGCACGGTTTTTCGTTCGATCAGGATCCGGTCTCCGATTGCGTAATCGCCGACCGGCATCTGCGCAAGCGTGATCTTCACGCCGAGATTGCTCAGGTATTCGGCGACACGCGAATGGGTCTCCCGGTTGTCGATCATAACCGCCGGCCGGTCGTCATTCTCTTCCGAGACCGCCCGTATCACTACATCCGCGAGGGTCAGCTGACCCTCCGGCGGAGCATATGCCGGCTCTCCCGCCGCCGGGATCCTCGGCGCTGACGAGACGGGAACGCCGCCGGAACGCATCGCCTTCACGCCTTTCTGCATCTGTTTTTCGCGGGTGCTGCTCACCCAGCGGTAGGTCTCGTCCGTTGTTCCGCGGGTGACCAGCACAATGATCTTTCCGGTAGCGTTTCTGCCGGTCCGCCCCTTCCTCTGGATACTGCGGATCTCTGAAGGGACTGCCTCATAAAAGATCACGAGATCCGTCGAAGGGATGTCGAGCCCCTCCTCACCGACCGAGGTCGCGACCAGGACCGGAAACTCGCCTTCGCTGAACTGGCGGATCGCCTCGATCTGCTCCTTCTGCGAAAGCCCCTTCTCCGTATCGCGTGAAGCCTGCCCGACGAACCGTATCGCCGGTATCCCGTCCTGCGCCAGATGATCGACGAGCATCGAGACCCCGTCCCGGTAGGTCGCAAAAACGATGATCCGGGACTCCGGTTCCGTGATCAGCTGTTCCCGGATCACTCTGACGACTTCCGCGGCTTTGGGGTGCAGCTCTTTGTCCCAGTTCTGGCAGAGAGCAAGCAGCCGCCGGAACCGTTCATCCTCATAGATCCGTTTTGCCGCTTTGCTGCCGGCGCCTCCCGCTCCTTCCGCCTCCAGCCGGAGAAGATAGGCTTTGAACGCGGTCGTCCCCTGAGACTCGGCAAGCGTGATCCCATGCCGGAGCTTCATCAGCTCGGCATGGATCGAGACCGCCGAATACGCCGAAGGATCCCGCGCCTGCATCCTGGTCTGGATCTGCGCCATAAGAGCGTTCAGCGCTTTCATGGAAAGGGCTTCACGTTTCGGCACCCGGTAGCTGAGGGCCGCAAGACTCGTCAGCCGGTCATCGATCATCGAGTTGAGAACCGAGACCGCAAGCCAGAGATCTTCGGGAAGGTCGACCGTCCGGTACTCGATCTCGCGTTCATGGACATACGGCCTGACATCCGGGTCTGACTCGACCCGGCTCTCCACGACCGAGATCGAAAGATGCTGACAGATCTCCGCGACCTGTTCAGGGTCCGAACCCGGCGATGCCGTCATGCCGAGAAGAAGCGGGTCGGATGCCTCGGCATTGTAGCGTTCCGCGATGAAGACATAGGCATAGTTCCCGACCGTCCGGTGGCATTCGTCCACGATCAGAAGCGAAACGTCGGTGAGATCATACCGTTCGGCGATCAGATCGTTTTTGATGACCTCCGGCGTTGAAATACAGAACCGTGCTTTTTTCCACAGATCGACCCGTTTCGCCGGCGGCGTCGTGCCGGTGAACATGATGATCTCTTCAGCGTCGATTAGAAGATTTTTAGAAAAATAGCGGAGATGCTGCTCGACCAGAGGTTTGGTCGGGGCAAGCATCAGAATTTTTCCGGTCAGGATCCGCTCTGCCGCGACAAGCAAAGCGACTGCGGTTTTTCCCATACCGGTCGGAAGAACGACGAGCGTATTTCCCGAAAGGGCATGTTTTGCAATATTCGTCTGGTATGCCCGTTCTTCCAGCGTGTTTTCAGGGATGTTTTTTCGGGTGATATAACTCATAACGAGGATGTATCGAAGGGAAGTTTTCCTTTGAGGAGATCCGGGAGTGCTTTGAGAACGGATGCCGCCGGCCCTCTGATCTGCTGCATCGTATCGCGGTCACGCAAAGTGACGGTCGTATCCTCTTTGGTGTCGTAATCGACCGTGATACAGTATGGGGTTCCGATCTCGTCCTGTCTTCTGTATCTGCGTCCGATCGCGCCGGCGTCGTCGTATTCGGTCTGGATGCCTTCGTTCTGCAGTTCAAGGACGAGCTGTTTTGCGATCTCGTCGAGTCCGTCGCGGGCCATCAGCGGAAGGACGGCGGCCTGGATCGGGGCGACACCCTTTTGGAACCGCATGACTGTGCGTGCTTCTCCGTCGGCCACGTCTTCTGCGTAGGCGTGTTCGAGGACCATGTAACACATCCGGTCGATACCGTAGGACGGTTCGATGACGTGCGGCATGACTTCTTCGCCGAAGACATCGACGATCTCGTCTTTGACGGTGTACATGTCAGGGGTGATGAGGATCTCCTCGCCTTCGATCGTCAGACGGATCCCGTCTGCTTCGGGAGTCGCGGTGAGCATCTGTTCGGAGATGATCTTTGCCTTGCCTTTGAATGCGGGTCCGAGTTTGCCGAAGTTCGGGACGATGGCTTTGTGGTGGACCTTTTTTGCCTCCGGGTACTGGACGAAGACGGTGTTTTTCTGACCCGAGACCCGTGCGTGGGCCTTGAGGTCGTAGTCTGTCCGGTCGGCGATACCGACGATCTCGACCCAGCCGAACCGGTCGGAAAGCGCCTCGGCGTCCCAGCAGTCCGTGGCGTAGTGGGCGCGCTCGTCGGGCATGTGCTGGCGGAATCTGATCTTGTCGGGGTTGAATCCGACCGTGCAGAGAATGTCGTGGGTCATGGCGACGTAGTAGGCGACGTATTCGTTGGCGATGATGCCTTCATCGACTGCCTCCCGCATGGATTTGATTACTGCCGGCGCTTCGGTTTCCTGCTGGGCGATGCCCCACAGCGGCATTTTATAGTCTGCGTATCTGGTGAAGTTCGGGTGATCCTTTTCTTCGGGGTGGACGAAAATCTCGGCTTCGGCCTGGGTGAACTCCCTGAGGCGGATCATGCCCTGACGGGGGGAGATCTCGTTTCTGTAGGATTTGCCGATCTGAACAGCGCCGAACGGCAGGTGGTCACGATAGAATCTGAGAAGTCTTGCGAAGTCGACGAACATTCCCTGGGCAGTTTCCGGGCGGAGGTAGCCTTTTCTCTGTCCGCCGGGTCCTATCGAGGTGGTGAACATGAGGTTGAAGTCAAAGACCTCTACTTCGCCGAGAACTTTATTACAGGCAGGGCATTCTTTGTCGACGAGGACGTTGTGCAGTTCCTCTTTGGACATGGTTCCTGCATGCGGGATGCCGAATGCTTCGGCGACATGGTCGGCACGCAGGAACTCCTGACAGTTCGGGCACTGGAACATTTTATCGGAGAATCCGCCGACGTGGCCGGAGGCAACGTAGATGGGTTCGATGCCGACGGTAGGACATTCGATTTCGTAGTATCCTTCCTGTACGACGTAGAAGCGGCGCCAGATGGATTCGACCCGGCGTTTGAGCATCGCGCCGAGGGGTCCGTAGTCGATAAAGCCGGCGACCGAGCCGTATATTTCCGAGGAGGGCCAGACAAATCCTCTTCTGCGTGCGAGTTCGATGACCTTTTCGTAGGTGTCTATGTATTCTGCCATGGAGATATCTGGATATTTATGGGCTTTGCAGCCATATAGATATACTGTGTTTTTATATTTGCGGGGAAGAGGGGGAGTCAGCAGGTCTGTTTTGGGTAAGGGTGACGGAGGTGACGGGTTGGTGACGGATGATCCGTCACCAATCAGGCTCATATTATTGCTCTGTTTTTGATTTTACGCTCGATTTATATGGTGGTGACGGGTTGACGGTTGTTTTTGGTCCAGGGATATAGGAAAGGTAAAACTATGGTGATACTATAGAGATTTATGTTCCGGAGCTGATGGATTTTCGCTCACCCGTCACCATTCTCATTTTGACGTGAATAAATGTCTCGTTTGTAATTTCAAGGATAATTTGAGGGATTCAACCCATCACCAGATCCGTCACCGATCCATCACCATCCGTCACCTGAGTCTATTCGGGTGAAAGAAGAGGGAGATATTCAAAGGAAAAAAGACAACAGTGGATCCGAGGAGATTCGAACTCCTGACCTTCGCCGTGTGAAGGCGACGTCATACCACTAGACCACGAATCCATACAAAAAGGATGAAAAATGCACCGACCGGGAATCGAACCCGGGCTATTGGCTTGGAAGGCCAAAGTCATACCTCTAGACCATCAGTGCAATCTTTGCGTCACTTATGTTTCTATTTGACCTAATTAAACCTGTCGAAAAAATATTGGGTGATCAGTATCCTCTGATCTCGGCACGGACCTTTTCCAGATTGGTGATCCTCTTCTCCAGCGACGGGTGCGTGGAAAATAACTCCATAACGGACTCCCCTGAGATAGCCGGAATGATAAAGAACGAATTCGTCCCGGAAACCGCCCTCTTCGCATCAGGAGACGCTGCATTCACGCCGCTGCTGATCTTTTTCAGAGCGCGGATCAGCGCATCCGGATCGCGGGTAAGGTAGGCGCTTCCGCGGTCTGCGGAGAACTCCCGGTATCGGGAGATCGCCATCGTCACGATCGTTCCGACCATGTACACAACAAATGTCAGGGCCATCGCTGCGATAAAGATAAGGATCCCTCCGCCGTTTTCACTATCCCGGTTCCCGCCGAACAGCGCCATCAGAAACGCATTGTTCAAAATGATCGAAGCGACCATCACCGCAAAACTTCCCACCGTCATCGTGAGCATATCACGATTCTTCACATGGGCCATTTCATGGGCCAATACCGCCTCCAGTTCATCATCCGTCAGCAGATGCCGGATCTTCGGTGTTACGGCCACCACGGCCTTTCTCGGGCTTCTGCCGGTCGCAAAGGCATTGGGGATATTTGCCATCGCCTTATGCTGAATGATCCCCACTTTCGGCATAGGAAGACCCGCCTCATCGGCCAGCCGCCGGACCATCGCATAAAGCTTTGGCTCCTCATCCTCATCGACCAGCATGACCTGCATACTTCTCTGCACCAGCTTATCTGAAAAGAAGTACTGCACAAACGCCATCACGAATACCAGTCCCACTAAGAAGTACATCATTGTCCCTTGCAGGAACACCATGATCACTGTCAGTATGACCACATACAGCAGGAGCATGATCATCCAGGCGACAACCTGACGACCGACCAGCCCCCAGTCACGTTTCCAAATCATTGTACTTAGTATGGATAATCCCGGAATAATAGCTTTCCTGACCCTGCAGATTCAATCCGAACTATAAACTACCTGAAGGACATAATATTGAATAATGACTGCAGATGATTTCGAAGTAATCGAAGAGGAGTTCCCGGCTGACGAACTTGCCGACCTGGCATTTGGGATGTTCACCATCTTCATCGAAAAACATCAGGAATCACAAGGATCGTTTCTTTTCCGTGAAGTCGAGTCCGGCGGCGATATTGAAGAACTCTGCACAAGAGTTCTGACGGCATTTTCCGCCGAGTATGCCCCGCTCGCTCCTGCCCTGGAACGCATCGGGACCGCGCAGGAGATAGCGGCTTTGTACCGCAGCGGCGAAGGGATAGTCCCCTCTAAGACCAGAAGATCCTACTGGATCCAGCAGGACAGACCCGGAGTCGATCCCGGCGCCGCGGGAGCCGAAGAAGCGGGCAAATGGCTGATCTTCGTTGAGCCGGATGACGTGGACGCAGCCTGGCAGAAGATCCGCAATGCCACCATCGAAGGCAGGCTTGGGATCGGCGCAAAGGTCAGCACCGCAAAAGAAAATGAAGATGCGCATGATGATCGCAAAGTCATCTATGTTTTCACGCCCGACTGGGCCGATGAACCTGATGTGATGCGGGTTCGTGCGGAGCTCAAAGAGCTCGGGTTTGCCGATCGGATCGGCTATAAAAGAAATCTCGACACCTACGCAGGCGAGTATCGGGAAAAAGGCAAACGCGTGGCGTATTACTCGGTCTGAACACTTCTCTTTTTCAGCACGAACCCAAGGACCGAGATGATGATCGCAATCAGGCTCGTGATGCTGGCGACCAGATATCCCCAGGGAAATCCTGCTTCGCCAAGAGCATTTTTGATGATCTGATCGATACAGATGCATAGAAGGCCGCTGAGGAAAATAACGGCCGGCAGCGTGAGCCAGATGCTTCGCTGCCTCATCAGCAGACCATAGAGGACCCACATGAATATGATGCCTGTGGCCGCAATCGGGACGCCGATTGGCAGGAACCATTCGGCGGCGCCGTTGAACTGGTCGAGTACCAAAAGAAAAGGCAGCAGGAGTGCCGTGATGATCCCAAGCGAGACCTTGAGCCCGCGCTTTTTGTAATACAGGACCGGCATAAGTACAAGCCAGCCGAATAACAGTGAACAGACAGGATAGACCAGCCAGCCGATCGTGTTCGTTACTGCCAGATTGCAGATAATACAGATAAAAACAGCTGCAAAAACGCAGATGGAGACGACCCACATTGTCAGATCAGAAAATGAATGTTTCATGCCGGAGTCTCTTTAAGGTGCAAACATGATCTTTCGAAAAAGGAGCGGTGCAAAAATATCGCACCGTGTCTATCAGAAAGATTATGCTTTGCGTTCTTTATTCTTCGGGCGAAGGGACGTTGAGCCGCATTTGCGGCAGGTCGTTGCGCGAACAGCGTTACGTGCGTTGCATTTCATGCAAACTTTAACATTAAGAAGTCTGGCTTCTGCTTCTGGGAATCTCATCTATGAATAACCCCGTATATTGAGTTCTAGTATGTATGCTCTCGTTCATATTAACGATTCCGTTCAGACCGTGCTGAAATATACCACTCACGAAAGGAAGTAAGGGCACGGGCGCGGTGAGAAACGGTGTTTTTTTCATGCATATCCATCTCAGCAAGCGTCTTTCCGGAAATGGAAAAGACCGGGTCATACCCGAATCCTTCTGTCCCGCGGGGCGCGGCCGTGATCTCGCCGTCGACACGTCCTTCGAATGTTTCTATGCCGCGTTCGTCGATGTAGGCGATCGAGGTGGCGAAGTATGCGCGGCGGCCGGAGGCGCCCTCCATCAGGCGCAGAATGCCTGCATTGCCAAGCGTATCCTGCACATAGGCCGCATACGGGCCGGGAAACCCGGACAGAGCTTCGATGAAAAGTCCGGTGTCGTCAACGATGAGCGGGATATTCAGCGCAGCATACGCCTGTTCTGCTTTGGCCCGGGCGATTTCGGCAATGTCTTCCGCCTGCGGTTCGATGCAGTCAAAGGCGATGTGGGATACTTCCGTGATCCCGCTGAAGAATGCGGCGACCTCGGCAGCTTTGTTTTTGTTTCCGGTAACGACGGTTATCATAAGTATCTCCCGCGCAGTTCGATCTCATGCTCGCGCCGGATGACCTCGCAGGCTTGGGAAAACACTGATGAGTAGCCGGCGATGAACGCGTTTTTCAGCGTCTCCGGGTCCTCGGTCGTGCTTTCCAGGGTCTGGAAGAGCACATGGAGATCCACGCCGCGCTGTTCGATCTCGCCGGTTATCTGCGCAAGACCAAAGTCGATCAGATACACGCGGCCGTTGTGCCAGATCATGTTGGATGTTGTCAGATCACCGTGGGCGATCCCTGCTTTATGCAGTTTTCCGACAGTGATCCCCGCGCCTTCTGCATACGTCGGATTGATGACGTATTTGAGCACGTCACCGTCGAGCTTTTCCATCACGATCTCGCGGTCGGTAACATCGCGGATCACGGGGACGGGGACTCCGGCGCGTCTTGCCGCGGCGATGGAACGCGCCTCGGCACGCGTGCGTTCGGTGATGAGGTGCCTGTCAAGCTGAGGGACCCGGTAGCCTTTGGTCATGCGTGTTTTTATCACGTCGGTTCCGGTGAGATCTGCGGCCGCCTCGGCGCCGCGCTCGGCTGTTTCCGACTGACCTGGGGCAAAGATGCTGCCGGCATCCTGTCTCCAGGTCACATCGACCTGATCGGACCTGAATCCGGGATCTACAACTGAATCGGAGACTGGGATCGTGGAGCCTGCTTCGAGCATGATCTTTCCGGTGTAGGCGATCATTGCTCCGTTGTCTCCCATATAGGTTCGCGGGGGGGCCATGAACTTCGCGCCGCGTTCGGCACACATGATGCCAAGCATCTCCTGCAGACGCGCATTTGCTCCGACACCGCCGACCAATATTACCTCATCCTTTCCGGTATGGGCAAGGGCGCGTTCGGTCACTTCCACACACATGGCAAATGCCGTTTCCTGAAAACTGAAGCAGACATCCTCCATGGATGCTCCGCGCATGGTGGCTTCCTTTGCGGCGCTCATCAGACCGGAGAATGCAAGATCCATCCCTTTCACCGTGTAGGGGAGGGGGATGTACGATCCGGTTTTTGCCAGATCTTCGATGATGGGGCCGCCCGGATGCGGGAGGTCGTGACTCCGCGCGAATTTGTCGAGCGCGTTGCCGAGTCCGATGTCCAGCGTCTCGCCGAAGATCCGGTATTTGCCGTTCAGAAATCCAAGCACCTGCGTGTTTGCGCCGGATGCATACAGAACGATCGGATCGGCAAACTTCGTGTACCATCTGCCGATCTCGACATGGGCCACACAGTGATTGACACCGATCAGCGGTACGCCAAGCTTGAGTGAAAGGGTACGGGCTGCGGTGGCTGCGATCCGAAGTGACGGACCAAGACCCGGACCAATGGAAAATGCCACGGCGTCTATTCTGCCTCCCGCCTCATTTAAGGCTTTGCGGATGACATCGGATGCGACCGAGGCGTGATGCTGGGCAGCTTCGCGCGGATGAATGCCGCCGGATGGCGGAACGTATGGTGCGGAATGAAGACAGACTAAATCGTCTGCAAAAACAGCGGCACTGAAGTTCCATGCTGTCCCTTCAATGCCGATGACCCTTTTTTCGGGCATAGATAACGTATTTTATTGTTTAAACTCGGTGTATCCGCACTTTCCGCAGGCAAACCGGTCTTTGTGTTCGCCCATGAAGACACCGGCTCCGCAGCGCGGGCATGCCCGGCGGGAAGTGGTTGCTTTTCCATTAGCATCAACGGTGTAGAGTTCGCTGCGTTTCGGGGTTGCTTTTACTACCTTCTTCGCTGCCATGTTTACTCCTCCTTTTCTGCCTTGGCCTGTCCGCGTGCGATCAGAAATTCGCGTTCAGTTGCTTTGAGCGCTTCCGGGGTGTCGTAGATACGGGCAACGCCGGTAACTGCTTTTGTTCCAAAGCGTCCTTTCAGCGGGGAAAGGATCAGGTTTTCGACCGGGGTATTCTGCATCGCTGCGATCTTTGCACCGATGTCTGAGCGTGCCGGGGTAGCACCATCATAACTTGCGGTGAATGCAAGTTCGTTACGGCTTAAAAGCTCGTTCCTGGTATTAGAGGTAATCTTGATCTCCATCGATATCCCACAATTATTGGAATGCAGTATATTTAATACTGGCGTCACAGACTGACAAAATAGGTCAGAAGTTTTTTTGCATTGGCACGCAGCTGCTTGTTCACTTCGCAGACAACGAGCCCTTCTTCCGGCTGGCCGTATAATATGACCGCGCCGTCCGGCAGGATTTCTGTGAGCGGCAGAACTGCGAGATCCTCTTCTCCGTCCACCATGACAACACAGGGGATCTTGTCCATTGCAACCCGGAGCGCGGCGATCAGCTCATCGGTGATCGTCCCGGCAGGGTTTGTCACGTGCATGATATGACCCCGGATCTCGGGCATCCGCAGATACGGCGAACGTTTGGTAAATCCGTCTATGACCCCGATCGAGGGGATGAGGCCTGCCGACAATGCGTTATGCGTCACCACATCCCCGACAGTGCAGAAGATCTTTCCCTCTATGTAGGGGAGGACCATGGAAAAATCTGAAAAAACAGTACCGAACGGCTCTCTGAAGAGCCACCGGTTTTCTGGCGGGAGCGTGAGCATTTATCGTACCTTGAGTGCGTATCTGCCGTTATATTCGATGTTCATCTTTTCAGCGACATCAGAGTGGCGCGAATCGATGATGACCAGATAGCCGAACCATTCGGGCGTCAGGGCATTGCCCTGGCATTCCGGACAGACGGTTTTATCTGCTTCAAGGACTTTATGACAGTTTCGGCAGGCCTGAAGAACTTTTTTCTGTGTTGAACGTTTTGCCGCCATTACTTTGTCTCCTTCTCTGCCTTCTCTTTCTGCATGTCCTCTTCGATCCATGCAAGAGTTCCAAGTCCCGGCTGACGCATCGTCAGACCGATCTTCGATTCGCGGGGGTCACGTTCGTTTAATGAAAGAGCGACGACACGCGCACGGAGCGTATCTCCTACGCCGATCGTTCTCCCGCTGTCTTTGCAGACAAGGCGTGAGTTTTTCTCATCATAATCGATGTATTCGTCGGAGATCTGGCTCATGTGGAGCATGGCGTCGATCGGGCCGAGGGAAACGAAGGCTCCAAAGCTTGTCGTCTCGACGACGACGCCTTCGATGATTTCCTGCAGGGACAGGCGAAGCACTACAGCTTCAAAGTCGACATCATAATAGACGCCGCCGTCACTGTAAATGATTTCTCCGTCCCCGACACGGTTTACAGCCGTGACCGCGATGAAAATACCCATCTCTTTGTCGACACTCCCTTCGAACTGTTCCTGCAGGACGTCAAGAATAACGGAGTTAAGATCTTCACCCATGCGTTCCGGGGGGACTCTGACTTTGTCATTGAGTTTCAGCTTATAATACATATTTTTGTCTCCTCGCCTGTTGTGCTTATTTTCCGATTAGTTCTAGTTTGCAGCGCGATCTGAGAACAACGACGGGAATACGGCGTTGTATCAGACGGTTTCTTAATTCTCTATCATTGGTAACTACTATACCATTAAACATCTCTGCACAACGTATGACTTTGTCATCTACAGAGATATCTTCCGGCTGTTCTGAAAGAGTCGTGCAGCGGCCCGCGACGGTCAAACCGAACCGCGCAGCTGCCGCATCCTTTCCCCTTCCCGTCGAAAGACCGCGCAGTTCGTACACCACCTCGGCAGGTACGAGCGCGTCATAGGCGCCCAGGAGTTCACGCAGACCTTCGAAAAGGTCAACGTTGAACTGCGCAGGCATCATCAGCGCATTTGTGTCTAAGATGACCGTTACTCGGTCAGAAGACCCATGCCGATCAAACGCCATCTGCCTCCGACCTGACGGCTGATTGCGATCCTCGAACCGACTTCGGCGCAGACCGGACGCTTCAGCATAACTTCAGCCTGATTCTTCTTTACTGCAAGAACGATTCCTACAGTGACCGCGGTCCCGACAGAAAGCATCAGCGGTTCTTTGAGTCGAAGGGGATCGATGTTCAGTTCGGCTGATGAGCCGACGACCCTCTCCATAAGGGTGACATCGAATCTGAGTTTTTCCCAGACCGGCGGCAGAGATCCTGCGATACCGGCGACCTGTCCGACAAGTGTATCACTTTTGGTGATTGACGGATCGAGTTTTGTTCCGATCGCCGCAAGTCCGCCGGGGGTTGCTGTCTGGACCTTGTGGGATGCCTTGTTCATCGAAGTGATCTTGGTCGTGATCGGCTCCCATTTGGCTTTGTTCTCAGACATATACTGTCTGCCGGGTCTGATCTCGATCTCATCTCCTTCGTGGAACTCGCCGCGGATCAGTGATCCGCCGATGACACCGCCTTTGATGTCACGCCACGAGCTTCCCGGGCGGTTCACATCGAACGATCGTGCGATCAGCATGACCGGCGCAACATCTGCAGCGCGCTCCACATTAGGAATGGTGGTGTTCAGAGCATCCAGGAGCATCCCGAAGTTGATTCTCTTCTGCGCTGACACCGGAATGATAGGCGCATTTTCAGCGACCGTTCCTTTAATGAACGCTTTGATCTGCTTATAGTTTTCCAGCGCCTTCTTTTGGGGAACAACATCGATTTTATTCTGAACTATAACGATGTTTTTGATGCCGGTCAGTTCCAGAGCCATCAGATGCTCTTTTGTCTGCGGCTGCGGACATGGTTCGTTTGCTGCGATAACGAGCATCGCGCCGTCCATGATGGCAGAGCCGGAAAGCATCGTTGCCATGAGTGTTTCATGGCCAGGCGCATCTACGAATGAAACAGATCTGACTGCTTCAAGTTTTTCACCGCAGGCGGGGCATACCTCTGTATTTGTCCAGAGATCTGCACCCCCGCATTTTGGACATTTATAAAACGTTGCGTCGGCGTACCCGAGCCGGATCGAGATACCGCGCTTCAGTTCTTCACTGTGACGGTCTGTCCACGAGCCGGTAAGCTGGCTGACCAATGTAGTCTTGCCATGGTCAACGTGACCAACTACGCCGATATTTACGTTTGGTATTGTAGGATCATGCAAAGAAACCAAAACCTCCTCTAACCCTATATAGTTGACTTCAAGACTGATATATGTGTGTGATACCGGGTTTATCCCCCGCCTTCACAGCTCTGATCGGTATTTCTCCAGGCATTTTCCTGCATTTCCCGGATCTTTTCCTGTTCTTCCTTGAAATCACGTGTTAAGTCGCGCGGTTTTTCCACACGTGTTTTCTCTTCTTTGATCGCGGTCAGCTGATCTATGCGGTAGTACATGCCTGTACTGTCAAGTTCGGCAAATGTCTCACCCCGTTCTTCAGTGAACGTCACGATTTTTCCAACCGTGCCGGTCCGTCCGTAACGCACCGTATCTCCAACTTTGAACATACTTATGATTAGTATGGAAAGTGGTCTATGATAAAAGTGTGGGAAAAAAATTAGTTGATGATCAGACCTTTCTGCACCGCGTCTTCTGAGACGGCGAAGGTCTGTCCGGTTCCGACTATGGTGTACAGTCCGGTGGTCTTAACGTCATAGGAGCTGCCTGATGTCGCGTAGGGGACGATGAATTCGCCGTTCACGCTCTCCTGACGGTAGGTGAAGGTCCGGCCGTTGTTTGTCACAACATCGACTTCGATGATCCCGTTTCCTTTGATCACGGCTCCGGGAACATACTCGAATGTCTTTACATAGGCCGTTCCTCCTTCGTTCGCTCCTGTGATGTAGCCTCCGACGACATACGTCGGGGATTCATACACTAAACGGAAGTGCTGAAGTGCGGGAACGTCAACACTCGGGAGATTATAGTTGGTAAGATCGGTCGGAGCCGAAATAACGTATGCGTGTTTTCCGCCTGCCGCATTGGCATTGTAGTTCTCTGCCGCGGCCCAGGCTTCATCCGCCTCGGCGTATGCTTTTGTGGAGGCGACTACCGGCGCACCGTAACCGGCTGATGAGTCGGTTATTACGACGTAAACACTTCCAGAGTTCGTCATCGAACCGTCAAAGTTCTGCAGCCGCACCGTCAGTGTGTTGAAGAACGCTGGTGTTCCTGCCGAAACATAGGAGTAGGTGCCGTCTGTTCCCTTCTGCAGGAAGGTGTAGTAGTAAGGGGCGGTTTGCAGTACGGTATCATTCCAGATCGCCATTGCGCCGAAGATGCCGTTTGCCATCAGGTAGTCGGTCATCACATATTTCGTGCCGAGATAGTCCAGTTTTTCTGCTATCGCCGATTCATTCGTGCTGGTCAAGACAGCGGCAACGCCGTATTCGCCGACGACTCCTGCCTGGAACGGATTACTGTTCGGGATCCGCTTGCCTATCGTTGTGATATAATGACCGTAGTCCCACCAGGAGAGAACACCATACGACTCTGACGGATAGGTAAATGATGATCCGTCATAGATCGTGAGATAATCCACACCGGTGTCCGGCGTATTTTCGGCAAGCCATTCGCATGCACCGATCCAGTCCTCTGATGTCCCTCCGTAGGCAGATGCGGAACTTAATTCAACTGCATAGACCGACGACGAACCTGCAAATACTCCTGCTATGATCAGGACGATTATGCAAACGGCCAGTTTGATCGGATCAGGTTTTTCCGACGGGGGCAGTGTTTTATTTTTGGATTTGGTTTTTTCGGTCTGCTTTTTGTCAGAAACTTCAGCAGGGTTTTTGGTCCCGGTGCGTTTTCCAAGAAGCAGCGCCAGATCCTTTTCTGCAAAACTGATCGCCCATCCTACAAATATGGCTGCGAGTAACGCGACATTTGCGGCAAAGTAATACTCCCAGCGAACGTGAGCGCAGGTCGCAAAGAACATGAACAGTGACCAGATGAGAACAAAGAGAGCTGCAGGCGTCTGACGTTTCCAGATATTCCAGAGGAGGCAGACAAATCCTCCCGCGGCAAGAAGAATCCCCCAGTTGTATGCGGAAACGGCACTGGCAAAGGACCATGATGACATCTCCTGGACGGTCGCGGCCGTGGCATTGTTAGTAAAGAAACCTGCAAGATTTCCCATAAGCGAACCGAAAAGATCCGGCAGCACAACTGCCAGAAGCAGGGAACCTGCAGCCAGAAGAAGAACGAGCGTGAGCAGATAATAATACCAGGGTTTTTCAAGTTTTGTTATGGTGCGCGAGATAAGATATAGTATGATCGTGCCGAAAACGATGAACAGATGGACAAGGAACAGACCCAGTGAGTAGTTGACAAACCCGAAACTGAGATCGCGTATTCCGTAGAGCAGCAGGCCAAGCGCGGCAATCATGAACGTGATCACGTTCAGGCCGAGAAGATACTCGCTCGGTTTGCCGGAATACTGATTGACTACAAACTGGATCAGAGTAAATACCGATACGAACAGTCCGAAAACGACCATGGTTGTCATGGTCAGAAGCCCGAGGTAGTAGGCGATACCGCAGACACCTCCATATATCAGCGGCAGTTTCCATGTCGAACGATCGTTCAAATCGATTTTTTTATCACTCAGGGCATACAGAGCGAGCACGTAGCAGAGACAGAACAGACAGGAGAAGAAGGTTTCTGCGATATGGTGATCCAGATGTCCGTATAATGAGCGGGAGAGGTACTGGCCGCCGATCACTGCAATGAAAAGCGCCGAGATGATCCCTGTTTTCCAGTCACCAAGCTTTTTTCCAAGGAAGAACATCACCGGAACCATCAGAGTTCCAAGAATCGCAGGCGCCCAGGAAACAGCCGTGATCACCTCGGTTCGTGATGCTGCGCCGGCGATAACTGCAAAGAACGAGGCAATATAGGTAAAGAGCGGCCCCCAGACGATGTCCTGTCCAGTAGGATACAGAGTCATCGGTTCAAAGAAGATGTAGCCAAAAGTATTGGCAAGAGCCACTTCGATCAGCCGGAGATTATACCATGCATCAGGGCCGGCAGTCATATCCCCGGTACCGGCAAGTCCGGCCATCGGGATCATCCGTATCAGGAATGCGATCAGTGTGCATAGCAGGACGGATATCCCGATTATTCCATAACGATATCGTGCATCGTTCCAAAAACTCTTCAGATCCATAGTCTATCACGGGTTGGATATTAGATATGTATTATCTGGGTTTTTTGTATGATAAAATAATTGGAAAGTTAACACTAAAATCTGGAATATCTCTAAGTAGGAATCCAGTGCAATGAATTATGGATAATGTATCTGTATTCTCTTCCGGTCGGCGCAGGGCTCATCCTTCTTGCTGTCATCCCCTATATCATATATCTGCTTGGCGTGACATTCGGAAAAAAACCCGCAGAACTGGAGCTGAAATCACCAGATACGCTACCTCCTGTCTCCATTGTGATCTGCGCCTACAATGAAGAGCTGACCATCGCACGCAAGATACAAAGCATCTCTTCCAGCACGTATCCGGATGAACTGACAGAGGCAGTTTTAGTTATCGACTGTTCGGATGATAAAACCGAAGAGGTCGCACGAAGTGAACTGGAGAATGTTGACTTTTCCTGGAAGATACATGTGAATAAGCAGAGATCAGGGAAAAATACCTCTCTCAATACCGGTATCGGTCTTACCTCAAACGAACTGGTCGTCGCAACGGATGCGGATCTGGTATGGGATGAAAGAAGTGTGGAGTATCTCGTTCAAAGGATCCTGGCCGACGAAAACTGCGCGGCAGGGACCGGTGATCTGCAGCCAAATCCCGGCGCGGACCGGATCACCTCTATGGAAAAAACCTACCGGTCATACTTCGGCCGGATGGCGGAATGGGAATCTGCGCATGATGCCACGCCGGCATTCAACGGCTGTCTGCTTATTTTGAGAAAAAGCATCGTCGGCGGAGTCAATGAAACGAGCGGTGCAGATGATGCGAATCTCGCCTATGAAGCTATACGAAAAGGATATCGGACTTTTTATGAAACAAGGGCTGCCATCTACGAAGAATTACCGGAAGATCTCAAAAAACAGTACACCCAAAAAGTACGGCGGGCTAAAGGGCTCATCCAGACGACGCTTGCCAACCGCGATCTGATGAAGATCGACCGTCCCTTCTGCAGGATATTTTATCCGCTTCGGTTCTGGATGTATGTGATAACGCCGACAATGCTGCTGATCGGCGGCGTGATCTTTTCTTTCGGCCTGATCCTCAGCGCGCCGCTCATCTTTCTCCTGCTTGCTCTTTTTTTCCTTCTGCTGAGCGCAGTCAGGCCGGGAAATCTGGTCACTTCCTTTATCACAAACCAGTTCTATCTGCTCGCCGGTCTGTATTCACGGCGCAAAGACGCCGTCCTCTGGAAAAGCACCTCAAAAAAAGTGGGCGAGTAGACTCACTCGACCGTCACGCTTTTTGCCAGATTCCTCGGCATATCGACATCTCTTCCAAGAGCTACTGCCGTGTGATATGCGAGCTGCTGCAGGATCACCGACGATAAAACGACTGCCCCGTACTCTGAAACTGCAGGAAGAGAGATACAGACATCGGCCACCTCGTCAAGATCTTTATCATCTTTTCTTCCAAGAGCGATGAGGGGGGCGCTGCGTGCCTTGATCTCTTTTAAATTCGACATCATCACCGGATACACGGCATCCGGAAAACACATCCCGATGACCGGTGTTTCCGGAGAGAGCAGTGCAAACGGCCCGTGTTTCAGCTCTCCCGCAGCATATCCTTCCGCATGGATGTAGGAGATCTCTTTCATCTTGAGCGCCCCTTCCATTGCAACCGGATAAAACATACCTCTCCCGATATACAGCAGCGTGTCCGCCGCCGTACATAGTTCGACCGCTTTTGAGAGATCCAGGCTAAGGACATCGGGAAGATACCGTCTGATCTCTGCAAGCTCAAATTCGATCTGGTGATCGGAGAGGAGATTTGTGATCTGCATAAATGCCGCGACCTGGGAGATGAAGGATTTGGTTGCGGCAACACTGATCTCAGGACCGGCCCTGGTATAAAGAACCGAGGAGGCGACGCGTGTTATGGAGCTTCCAAGAACATTTGTTACTGCCAGCGTCTGGGCGCCGAGATTTTTGGCAAGTTTGAGCGCTGCTATCGTATCTGCCGTCTCTCCCGACTGGGAAACCCCGATCACCAGATCAGTTCCCGGAGTTGGAAAGTACTTGAACTCGGATCCGAGCACCACTCGTGTTGGGATATGACATACACGTTCCATCAGATAGGAAAAGACCATGGAAGCATTTGCCGACGTCCCGCAGGCGACGACCGTTACGGAATGTGCGTTTCTGATCTGATCGATGAATTCATTGCAGCGTTTTACTACCGAGAGGGTGTTTGCAAAAGCGTCCGGCTGTTCAAAGATCTCCTTGAGCATGTAATGCTGAAACCCTCCCTTTCTGGCGACGTCAGCACTCCATTCAAGCTCCGTTACCGGACGTGAGACGGGCGCGCCGGCATTATAGATTTCGTATCCGTCTTTTCTGATTACTGCCGCATCCCCGTCCTCGAAATACACTGCTTTTTTGGTATACTCCAGAAGAGGAAGCGCATCTGATCCAAGGATATACTCCTTATCTCCAAGACCCAGGACAAGAGGGCTGCCTTTTCTGGCAGCAACGAGCGTCTCGTTGTCCTCGGCGAGTATCAAAAGAGCATAGGAGCCCTTGAGGATTGGCAGGATAGCCGTTACTGCGGCTAAAAGGTCTCCTGTATACTTTTCTGCGATCAGATGAGGAATGACCTCGGTGTCGGTCTGGGATGCAAAAACGACACCGCGCTCTTCCAGTCCGCGTTTCAGCTCCGCATAGTTTTCAATGATCCCGTTATGGACCACGGCGATCTTTTTGTTCCTATCGACATGCGGGTGGGCGTTTATCTCGCTTGGAACCCCGTGGGTTGCCCAGCGGGTATGTCCTATCCCGATCTGGCCTTCCAGATGGTTCGCAGATGTTTTGGCGTCTGAGATCTTGCCGAGATGTTTGCAGAGTGACAGCGCGGGAGAAAGCGTTGCAATGCCAAATGAGTCATAGCCCCGGTATTCCAGACTAAGAAGACCGCTCGTGCAGACCGGAGCTGCCTGACGGTATCCGATGTAGCCGACGATCCCGCACATCTCAGATCACCATGCTGTTGTCGGGGATCTCTTTTTCCAGCGTCTTTCCGCCCTGGATGGTGACATCGTTTCCGATCACTCCGCCTTTGATGACGGTGAACGGCCCGATCGTCGTCCGGTCGCCGCAGACTGCGCCGAAGGGCTCCGAGACGGTGGAGAGATGATTCATACAGAGACATCCTTCGCCCAGGATCGTATCGACGATCCGGGAGTGGGAGCCGATCCTGCAGTCGTTCATGATGATGCTGTTTTCAATGTAGGTGAAGGGTTCGATCGTGACGCGGGAACCGATGGACGTGTTTGGCCCGATGCATACATGAGGGCCGATCACGCTTCCCTCTCCGATCATCGCCGGCCCGAGAAGTACGGTCCCCGGCCCGATGCTGGTTTTCCTGCCGGCGGCTGCACGTCCCTGTATCGTGACGCTTTTGTCGATACTGCCGGAAATGTATCCCTTCAGATCTTTGAGCAGGTGTTTGTTTACTGAAAGCAGATCTTTCGGGTAGATCGCATCCTGCCAGTCATTTGCTGTGACGACGGAGATCCGCATCCCTTCGTTCATCCGGTTCTGCAGGGACTCGGGTATCGTATTCTCCCGGATCTTCAGAATAAATTCCTGCGTGAAGATATAAATCCCGCAGCTGACCAGCGAACCCGGTTCAACACCAGCCGGTTTTTCCATGATTCCTGTCAGTCTTCCGTCATCTCTGGAGATCACGCCGAAGTTTCCGGGCGATGAGTGGGGTGCGACAAGCAGGGCATTTTCTTTATCCATTATGGCCCGCAGAGATTGCGGATCGACGTAGTTGTCTCCGGCAAGCACAAGTGTCGTTGTATGGATATACTCCTTAGCGCGTGAAAGGGCATGCGCCGTTCCCAGCTGTTTTTCCTGGACGACCACGTTCACGGGAATCGGATAGGTGTTCAGGAACGTCATCACCTGTTCCTTTTTGTATCCGACAACTACTGTGATATCACGAATGCCTGCGGCAACGACCGAGTTGAGAACATGTTCGAGAATGGGCCGGTTTGCGACCGGGAGCATGACCTTCGGACGGTTTTTTGTCAGCGGACGAAGCCGTGTTCCTTCTCCGGCAGCAAGGATGACCGCCTGTATCTCCGGCATCTTATCTCACCACCGTGTTGTTTGCGATCGTTCCTGTGACAAGGGTGTGGGGAGCGACTTTTGTTCCGCTGCCGATCGAGGATCCGGTATTTATGGAACAGTTGATCCCAAACAGGACATCATCTCCGATAACGGCGCCGAACTTTTTTCGTCCGGTGGACATCCCGCCCACTTTTACCGGCCCGTGATCGTGACGAAGATTGGCGATCTTTGTTCCGGCGCCGAAATTACATCTGCTTCCGATCACACTGTCGCCGATGTAATTGTAATGCGGGATCTTTGTATCATCAAAGATGATGGAGTTTTTTATTTCGACCGCATGACCGATATGACAGTTGTTTCCGATCGTCGTTCCGGGCCGCAGATATGCGTTGGGTCCGACAACGGTGTTTTCGCCGATAATACAGGGACCTTCGATGTATGTTCCGGATTTTATGACGGAACCCTTTCCAAGGATCAGCTGACCTTTGACGATCACATTTTCCTCGATCGTCCCCGCTTTTTCTCCGGTCAGATCCAAAAGGAGATGTTCGTTTGCCGTCAGCATGTCCCAGGGGTAGCCGACATCCATCCATACAGATAAGGGATACGCTTTCAGCGTTCTTTCACTGATGTAATCGGTCAAAGCATCGGTGAGTTCATACTCCCCGCGGGAAGAAGGCGCGATCTTTTTCAGGATGGAAAAGATCCCGGCATCAAAGAGGTAGGCGCCGGCGTTGATGATGTTTGATTTCGGGTGAAGGGATTTCTCTTCCAGAGAGGTGATCGTTTCGCCTTCTACCGTCACCACGCCGAAGCTTTCCGGGTGTGTCGTCGTCGAGGTGGCCATAACCGGACATGGAAGACTGATGATCTTCTCCAGGTCGGATCTTTCGAGGATCATATCGCCGTTCAGCATCAGAAACGTGTCATGAATGAACGGTTCGACGGAGCGTAAAGCGTCTGCCGTTCCCAGCTGTTTTCGCTGAACCACATACTGTATCAGGACATCGAATGCAGCCCCGTCCCCAAACCAGGTCCGGATCGCCTCTTCATGATAGCCGACAACAAGGTAAATCTCTGTGATGCCGGCATCACGCACATTTTGAATAAGATGTTCAAGCATCGGTTTTCCGGCCAAAGGCAGCATGACCTTTGGGCGTGATGTCGTGAGGGGACGCATACGGGACCCTTCACCTGCGGCGAGAATTACACACTGCATATATTACTCCTTGATCTGGCGAACAGCATCGCGGATCCTGTTCATTCCTGCATCCAGCATCCGTTTTGCCTCTTCATTGGTTTTTCCTTCGGCTGTACAGCGGATCTTCGGCTCGGTCCCGCTTGCGCGGATCAGGCACCATCCGTTTTCTTCAGTGAGCCTGATCCCGTCTGTGGGTTTGTCCGCACCAAGTCCCGACAGGATCTCTTTTGCATGCGGCGTCTCCAGAGCATCACGAAGGATGGTATATCTCGGCATCGAATCAAGTTCCTCTGCCACATCCCATTCCCCTGAGATCTCGGCGAAAAGTGCCGCTGCATAGGGTCCGTCGGGACAAAGCGAGTGTTTCGGGAAGATCCAGCTCCCTGACGGTTCTCCTCCAAACGTTCCCCACGAAATGAGTTCCTCTGAAACAAAGCTGTCGCCGACCGGCGTCCTTCTAACCTCGGCGATCTCTTCGATCGCCATAGAAGCGTCAACGGTGGTCACGACCTGTTTTGCATCCAGATACTTTGCAAAGAGCATGAGAAGATGATCGCCGTCAACGTAGCGTCCGCGGTTGTCGAATGCCATCATCCTGTCGGCATCCCCGTCATTCACGACCGCACAGTCGGCACCGACGCTTTTCATGAGTTTGGGGATATGGAGAAGGTTTTTCTCCAGCGGCTCGGACGGGCGTGCGAATTTTCCCGAGGGGTCACAGTTTACGGAAATGACCCGTGAGCCTGACTCTTCAAAAAGCTTCGGCGTGATCTGTCCGCCGGCTCCGTTCCCGCAGTCGACGACGACCAGAAGATCTTCCGGGATCCGGACCGAAGCAAGGATCGCCTCTTTGTGCGGAGTAAGAAGGTCGCCATTCGTTAATGCTCCCTGCTCGTCCCACCTGCTCCACACAGGCCGATCTACTGCATCTTCGATCTCTTTTTGCTGGGCGAGAGTATAGGAAGATCCGTCGGACCGGAACAATTTTATTCCGTTGTAGGGCTCGGGGTTATGGGAGGCCGTTATCATGACGCCCGCGTCGGCAGATCCGGCGCCGAAAGCAACGGTCGGCGTTGGGCAGATCCCTCCGTATATAACGTCCGCCCCGCCGCTTATGAGCCCTGAGATCACGGCATGGGCAAGGATATCCTTGCTGGTTCGTGAATCGGTTCCAAGAACAACGTGTTTTGCAGTTTGTGCAACGGCCGCTCCGACGTTTGGAGCAAGGGAAAGAAGGCGCTGATCAAACATCTGTCTGATACCGGACGAACCAAAAAGCATAGTGATTGTATTTACGTGTTTTATAGAATTAAATTATTAGGTCCCGTAGGGACACCAGCATTTTTTTCCAAGAAGAGCGGCGACACCCGTGCATGAGGGGCCGAGAAACAGCAGTTCTTTTTCCAGTATGACCGCTTGGTCGATCTCTTCTAAAAGATCCGTATCCAGCAGGGCATCACCGGTCACAAGAACAACCTCCGCCTCTTCCAGAAGTAATGCCTGATTGAGTCCGGGTATGTCGCGGCCAAGGATGTACACATTTTTTCCCTGGAGCTCCATGATGAGCTCCTCACGGCAGTCCTCGAAGTTTACTGTCGGGCAGGGGCAGAGTTTTCGAATCAGCATGAGAAAACCTGCGACCGCCGTCAACGCTCCTGCAGCGGCGGCTTTTGTTTTTGCGGTTTTCAGCGGAGCATCATACAGATTTTCGAGCCGCATTTTTGCACAGAACGGGTCTGTTGATGAGATCTCGGCGATGCGTCCGCCGAAACATACCTGCAGACAGCGGCCGGAACAGAACTGACAGATGTGGTTCTCAGGCCGGCTTATATAGACAAGGTCGCCGTCTTCGGCACCCATTCCGGCAGCAACTTCGTGCAGTTTTTTAACAGCATCATGTAATATCATAGCATATCATCCAGTAAAACAACTCGTGCGGGCGAAGCGTCCGCCCCTTCGATTTTTAGCGGCAGAGCGATCATCTGATACACGCCGTCGCAAATTTCCGTGAGGTCGAGCATCTCGATGATGACGATCGCATTTTTCAGTAAAAACCGGTGAACATCATCATCCCCTATCGAAGGGGTATCACACCCAACTGTTTTGACTCCTTTCATCAGGAGGAGTTCAGCCGTTTCCAGAGATAGGGGGACGGCATTTTTAAAAAGGACCGCCTTACAGTTTTGTGTCGGCTGAAGGGGAGAGGTTACGATCTCTGCAGGAAGTATCAGGTTTTTCAGATCCAGTTCGTCAACGGAAAATCCATTTTCAAAATAATGTGCGGGGGCATCGATGTGGGTGCCGGTGTGCGTGCCAAGAGAGAGGGAGGAGATGAAGGCATCTCCCGTTTTCATCCTGGTCAAAGAAAATTCCGGGTCTCCGGGATACACATACATCTCAGGATGCAGACCGACACTCACATCATGGATCTTCATCTAAAATCCGTTGTCAGCCGAATCGATCGCATTTTCGATCTGCTTCTGGAGGGCATCCGGCAGACCTTCGATCCTGACATCCAAGAATCCGCGGATGATCGTCGCCGTAGCTTCTTCCTCCGAAAGTCCGCGTGCCATGAGATACTCGATCTCATCTCTCGCGATCTTTCCGACCGCTGCCTCATGAGAAAGTTCGATGTCGACGACACGGCCGTCGATCTCAGGGATCGCGTGCATGACTCCGTCTTTTAGGATCAGTCCGCGGCACTCGATGTGCCCTTTCGTCTGCGGGACCTCGGCGATGATGGCGCCGCGGGAGATGATCGTTCCGCCGTTTGTAATGGCGCGGGTGATCAGTTCGGCGCTGGTGTTCGGCGCCTGAAGAACGGCTCTCGATCCTGCATCGATGTATGAGCCGGTTCCGGCGACGATGACGCTCGAAAAGCGGGCGACCGCGCCTTCACCTTTGAGAAAAGCGGTCGGATACATCTGGACCATTTTGGTCGGGCGCATACAGACGTAGTTGGAAAGGAACGTTCCTCCCTCTTCGACGACGGTCGCCGTACGCGGGAAGACTTCGATCTCTTCGCCCCAGGTATGGATCATGGTCGAGGTCACTTTGGCGTTTTTCCCGACATATATCTCATTGATCCCGTAGTGGGCGCCCTCTTTTGTTTTCAGAGAGCTTGCGCATCCTGCGATCAGATGAACTTCTGCCCCTTCCTCGGCAATGACGATGTTGTGCACGGTCTGGATCGTGTCTCCCTGCAGGAACATACAGCTCTGAAGCGGGAAGGTGGTTTTCGCCCCTTTATGGGCGATGATGACATACCCTCTCTGCGGGTGGTCTGCGACGTATTTTGTGTACTGATCTTTGTCTTTTGGGACGAGGTTCCAGCAGTATTCTTTAAGCCACTCGTATTTTTCGAGTGCTTTTTCGATCATCAGCACCTCAACACCCTCTGTCTGGGAACCGGCGTGAAGGATGTGGTCATTTACGAGGAGGAAACTTCCTGCACGTCCTTCCATGGAATCGGTATGGATCCCTGTCAGGGCAAGGCGTTCTTTATCTTCGGGGCTGATCCCCGAGAATCCATTCATTTCCGGCATGCTATACAGTCCTTATATCCTGATGTTTTCACACTTTTAAGAATTTCACGCGGGTTTCCGGTGCACTGAAGATATCCGTCGATCAGAACATACCCGACATCCGCTTCAAGATAATCAAGGATGTATCCTGTATGCGTAATGATGAGTCCTGATTTGGTACGGTTTTTCATGTGGATCTCCTTTTCCAGAAGGGATGCTGCGGCATTTCCAAGAAGTGCCATATTTTCCACATCCACACCGCTTTCCGGCTCGTCGAGCATTACAAACGACGGATTCTGAACGGTGAGCTGCAGGATCTCGCTGCGTTTGATCTCGCCGCCGGAGAAACCTGCATTGACATCCCTGTCGAGGAATTTGGTCATGTGCAGTTTTTCCACGATGACCGGTATGCGGGCCTCATCGATGTTATTTGTCGCCGCAATGAACTTTCCAAGTTTCAGACCGGAAATCGTCGGAGGCCGCTGAAACATGATGCCCATTCCGAGTTTTGCACGTTCGTGGACAGGTTTATGCGTAACGTCGACGCCGTTGAAAAGTATTTTGCCGGCGGTCACCTTGGAGGAGGCAAAGCCCATTATCGTACGTAGAAGAGTGGTTTTTCCTGAACCGTTTGGACCAAGGAGGACATGGGTCTGTCCATCCGGCACGATCAAAGATATCCCGTGCAGAACTTCACGTCCGCCAACTTCCACATGCAGGTTTTCAATCTCAAGCATGAAAAATCAAGTAATTGTTTTGTCGTCTGTAATTGTAAAGATGTGTATTCAGACCCGCGTTTCTGGCCTGGAATGCTTGGTTTCTGTCATTTTTTTGCAGGGTGATCTGCGCCATATGCGCATCCTGATACATAAAATACCCTCATTTTGTGGTTATTTTACCTCGGTAAAAACGGGTCCCGAGGCATTATCGCACCGCGCGGTTTGGGGTATATATACTTCAGGGTCGATTTTTGTGTATGACGAGCATTGCATTAAACTCGATCGCAAAACGTGCAGAAGGATACACCGTTATCCAGAGAAAAAATCAGCTCTCAAAGCTCTGCTGGTTTGCGTCAGACCGGTGTGAATCAGGAATGATGGAAAAGGATCAGGATTACCTTATCTGCTGAAACGTTTGTATGCAGGTACTCAGCAAGGCGTTCACTCCCGGTATTTTTCTGAAGACCGAGACCAGCAAAAGATGTCCGGGCGGTCTGCCCGGAACAGTTGAGATGGATACACCGGATGGTGTATGTCTTGCAAAAGAGACCGTCTGGCCGTGTCCGGAGTACCGGATCTCTGAAGACACGATTCGAAATCGCTGCATGCAGGAACTGACGCTGATTCCGGGCATCGGTCCGGCACGCGCCGACGTGCTGCGCAAAAAAGGATCCAGGCATCTGACCGATCTTGGACATACCGTCTGGAGAGACAGTGCATATGAGATCGCAGACGTGATCCAAAATGGATCGCCCTCTGAGATCTTTGGCATCTTTCAGGATGCTCATCGCGGAAACGATCCGCTTCTTCTGGGGTTTTCCCATGCACTTCCGGGAGAGGAACTGCTGTACTTCGATATCGAAACGCTTGGCATGTTTCAGTCGCCGATCATTCTGTTCGGCTGCGGTTTTCGCAAAGGAACAGAGCTTACGGTTGTCCAGTACCTTCTCAGGGATATCGAAGATGAACCAGCCGCTCTGAGTCTGACGGCCAGGCTTTTTAAAGAGCATTCCCATGTTGTCACGTATAATGGAAAAGGTTTCGATGTTCCTTATCTGAACAATCGTCTCTCGTATTATGGTGAGAGGACGGTGCACCCTGACCTTCATTTCGATCTGCTCTACCCGACCCGGCGGTTATACCGTAGTGCCCTTTCGGACTGCTGTTTAGGAACGGTGGAAACGTATATCCTGAAAAAACCCCGGGCAGATGATCTTCCGGGATATCTGATCCCGGCGTATTATCAGCAGTATCTTCGTACCCGGGATGTCTCAAACCTCACGCCGATCATCGAGCATAATGAACTCGATGTGGCAAATCTCGCTCTCCTTCTCTGTACCGAATGTGAGGCAGTCTATGGATGACCAGGATATGTATGTGACCTGTGAGGAGGCACGGGATCCGAGATATCAGATACCTGCCTGCCCAGTTTCTGAAAAACTCTCCCGGTATCTTGCAGAGAAAAACATCAGACTCTACACGCATCAGGCGCAAACCTTTGACCGGGTGTCGGCCGGAAAAAATGTCATCCTCACAACACCTACCGCTTCGGGCAAAACCCTGGCTTATGTCCTTCCTGTTCTGGAACGGCTCATCAGCGATCCGGATGCCTCCGCCCTGTTCATCTATCCGACAAAAGCCCTGACCCGTGATCAGCTGCTCTTCATTCAGGATGCCGATGCAGCTCTTCACGCCCGCACAAAACCCGCGATCTATGACGGAGATACAAAAGCGGAGCTGCGGCCAAAGATCCGCGCAGGATCGCGGATCATCCTCACCAACATGTATGAACTCCATCATATCCTTGGATGGCGGGCAAAATGGGGGGATTTCTGGGCGAACCTTTCCTTTGTTGTCATCGATGAGGCGCACAGATATCGGGGGGTCTTTGGCTCGAACACCGCGCTTCTCTTGAGAAGACTTCGCAGGATCTGTAATTTTTATGATGCCGATCCCAGGTTCATTCTTTCCTCTGCCACATTGGGCAATGCAGCCGCGTTTGCCGAAACGCTGACCGGCCTGCCGTTTACCGAGGTCGATGACGACGGCTCCCCGCGAGCCAGACGGACATTCCGGATCTGCGCGCCGGAAAACACAAGCAGTATCACCGCCGCGGCGGATCTGATCACATCCCAAATAAATGCAGGCATGCAGACCCTGTGCTTCACCCGCTCGAGAAATGCCGCCGAGATCGCCGCCGTTGAGTGCCGGTCGCGTCATCCTTCCGGCCAGGTCGCCTCATATCGGGGAGGGTACCGCCAAAATGAGCGTAAAGAGATCGAGTCGTCACTGAAATCAGGAGACATCTCCGGGGTCATCAGCACCAATGCTTTGGAAGTCGGCATTGATATCGGCAGTCTTGACGCTGTTGTCATCTGCGGATTTCCCGGTTCGATGGTCTCCGTTCTCCAGCAGGCTGGGCGTGCCGGAAGGAACGGGCGGGACGCGGTCATCACCTTTGTCGCCGGCAGTAATCCGCTCGATCAGTATTATGCGCGAAACCCGGAAGCGTTTTTCAAAGCGCCCTGTGAAGAAGTGATCCTCGGTCCGGACAATCCGTATCTTCTCTCCTCTCATCTGTTGTGCGCAGCCGCCGAACTTCCATACAGACCGGAGCGTGACCAGAAGTATTTCGGCGATCTTGCAAACGAAATTCTTGCGGGTCTCAAAAACGACCGGCTCGTTTCCAGCACGCCGAAAGGGTATGTGTACTGCGGTGTGGAAAATCCCGCCCAGACAACACCGCTTTTTGGGATGACCGGAAATGCCTGGTCGGTGCGTCTGGACAAGACCCTCCTTGAGACCATGGATGAAAATCAGGCATACCGGGAGGCATACCCCGGCGCCGTTATCCTCCATCAGGGTCAACGGTATCGTGTTCAAACCGTTGACCAGGACAACCGGATCATCAGAGTCGAGAAAACAGCCGACACCTGTCATACACGACCGATCTCAACTACGGAGATCACCATCTCGTCCAGAGAAAAGACCAAAAGACACAACGACCTCCTTGTGCATTTCGGCGAGGTGATGGTCTCGTCACAGATCCTTGGCTACTCTGTACTAGAGTATGATCAGATCACTGCGAACTGTGAACTCAGTCTGCCTCCGCGCAGATTCGTGACAAAAGCCTGCTGGATCACGATCGACGATGACTGCGGCATCAGACCGGAGGCCCTTCCCGGTTCACTGCACGGGACCGAACATGCCCTAATTGCCGCCATGCCGCGTTTTGTGATGTGTGACCGGTCTGACATCGGCGGCGTATCCACACCGTTTCACAGCGACACAGCCGCCCCGACGATCTTTTTGTATGACGGCGTATCCGGCGGCATCGGTCTTGCAGAAAAGGCATCGGAGCTGTTTCCCGACATCCTGACCTTTGCCCGTGAACTGGTTGACGGCTGCCCCTGCAAAGAGGGGTGCCCTTCCTGTCTCCACTCGCCAAAATGCGGAAACAACAACCAGCCGCTGGACAAGGCGGGCACAAAACACCTCCTTGCCTATCTGGAAACCGAATCCGGAAAAACCGTTGTCTATAAATAATTCAGATGTAAATTCTTACTATAGGTATAAACCATGAAAATTGAGCATATTGGTGTATCTTCCGCAGCATTTGTTTCGGGAGGAGTTCTGTGCGTCCTTACAGCGATCCTTGGACTGATCAAAGGAATCCTGTTGATGTTTGATCTTCAGTTCGACATAGGATTCACCCTTGGTCTTGGCCTTGGCGTTCTTGAGATTTTAGTCTACTTTATTGTGTACGCGATCGCCGGATTCATCATCGGCTCAGTTGCCGGCGCGATTTCGGCGGCTGCATACAACAAAACCGTCAAACTCTTCGGCGGACTCGAGATCACACTGAAAGAATAAAAAAAGATCTCAACCGTTTTCCTCCTGAAAAAAGGGGGAAAAGTTGGCCCCTATTTTTTTATTTTCTCTCCGGTCAAACGAACGTCAGACCAAAGAAGAAGAGATTGACCGGATCCTGTCCTGACCGCTGACATGCTGCTTCAAACTGATAGGTCCCTGCTTTTTTTGCAGTAACATACCACACATATGTTCCGCCGGCGCCGACAAGACCCGCGGTTGTGTCGGCGATGTATTCGTCCTTGAGAACGGTCAGTTCGTTCTTAGGTGACGCCTGCCAGTAATATCCGGTCGTCGGGTTTCCTGCAGTGCAGATCTTTACGACTTCTCCGGCTTTCGGGTTCACCACGCCGTTAAACAGTACGGTCAGCATGTTTTCACCGGCAAAGTCATCGTTTTCCGCCTCGGAAAACACTAACGTCTGGGTGACAGTCCAGATCGGGGCCGTATCAGTTTCCCAGGGCCGTTCATATCCTGCTTTGAATGTATAGGTTCCTGCTTTTTCTGCAGTCAGTGTATAATACTGGCAGCCTCCTCCGCCGGTCCAGCCTTCGGGGACCGGTGTCGCCTTATACTCTTCTTTGACGATCAGTCCGTCACTTTCCATAACCGTCCAGCTGTAGCCGGTCGTGGGATTTGCCGGAAGAATAAAGGTCATTAAGGCATTTACCGGAACCATCATTCCTTCTTTTTCTACCGTTAAGGTCAAAACCGGATCATCGATTTGTACGGGGACATCCGGGGAAATACACCCGGCAGAAAACATGCAGGAGATGACCAGACATGCTCCGATACCCATCAGAATCATTTTGTTCATGATGAATGATGGAACAAACTGGTATAAGAATGTTCTTTAGAAAAAAAGGGGGGGTCATCCCTCATCGGGAGCGGGTTGGCGACCAAGCGAGGGCTGTAGACCCGAGTCGGAGAGCAAACCTAAGGTTTGTGAACAAGTCGACGACCTTAGCGGAGCAAATCGTTAGATTTGCGAGACCGTTCGGGCAAATCCTGTCGGCGTCCCTGCGCCTCCCGTGAGGGAGAGATTCATTGAGCAGTTCTTAATCTGAATAATATCCATTTTACTGACAATCACAACATATAATCATGACATAAGATCAAGAGGCAAATCAATAATGGGAGCCGCCGGGGCGGCGACAGGATTTGCCCGAACGGCCTCGCAAATCAAAGATTTGGTCGCAAGTCTATCGACTTGCTCAGCTGAGGGACCTAAAGGTCCCCGCCTCGGCTGAGGTCGTCGACTTCGTCGCCAACCCGCCTCCGCTTCGCTTCGCTCACTTGTTCGCAAATCAGAGATTTGCTCTCCGCTTCGGGTCTACGACCCTCGCTTGACGGCTCACCCCGCATCTTAAATATTTTCCACACCCAATGGAATCACATATGGACACCTTCTCCGCCATCCTCTCCGAATACACATCCCTCGCGAAAACCGACCCCCTCCATACCTGGATCCTCTTCGAAAACACCTCTCTTGCAAACACCGCTATACAAAAACTCCGCGAAGAAGGAGCCATCCTCAAAGACCATATCACAACCGTCAAAGGCCTTGCAAAAAGCATCCTTGCAACCCTCTCCCCAGCCACGCGGATCATCGACCCTGAAGAACAGCACCTCCTCTTCGCCCGGATCGGGTCAGACGTGTTCGGGAAAAAACGCATCACCGACACCCAGACAGAAAACCTCGTCAACCTTTTTATCACCCTCAAAACAAACAAACTCGTCCTCCCGGAGGGTGAAGATAAATTCAACGACTTCCGGGAAATATTTTCCCGCTATGAAGAGTTCTGCCGCGAAAACGACTGCTGCGACTCCATCCTCGCAATAGAAAAGGCCGCTGAAATCGCCAGCGAAATGGAAATCGGCACCGTCCTCTGCTACGCATTATACAAACCAACCCCCCTCGCCGTCGACCTCCTCCTTGCACTTCCCGGCACCATCATAACCCGGCCGCCGGTTACTGAAATCCCCGGCCTCCCGGAAACCTGCAGAGGCGTCTTTCAATACACCGACACCCGCACCGAACTCCGCTCCGCTCTCGAATCCATCGCCGCACTCATCGAATCAGGCGTCCCGCCAAAAGACATCGCCCTCCTTACGCCCTCCCTCCCGTCCGCTCTGCCTCTCCTCGACGAACTCGTCCCCGACTTCAGCGTCCTTATAGGCGGAACACGCCGCCCCCTCGGATTCTTTGCCGGCGAAGACATCCCGATCGAAAACCTCCCGCCTGTTCGCTGTGCCCTCGCCTGGCTCGCCGCATTCGCCTTCGACTGCAGAATCGACGACCTGAAAATCATCATCGAAAGCCCCTACTTTGCCCTCAAGAAGGACTGGCTCACCGCCGGAAGACTCGAAAAAGCCGGCATCATCACCAAAACCGAAAAAGGCAGGGCCGCCTGGCGGACCGTCGCCGAACGGCTCGCCGCTGCCCGGAAAAAAGAGATCGGCGAACACGACGCCGCATTCCAGGCGAGCCTCGACCGGCTCCTTGACCGGCTCGACGCAAACCTCGAACACGCAGGCACCCTTGCCGGACACTGCCGGGCCCTGAAAGCCGACCTCTCCGCTCTTGGGTGGACGAAGATCCAGATGAAGCCGCAGGACGAAGCGGCCCGCCACGCCTTCCTCCGCCTGCTCGACAAACTCGCCCTCACCTCGCTTGCCGAAGTTTCCTACACCATTCGCGAATTCTACGCGATGCTTTCCCGGTTCTGTGAGAAAACCACCAAGATCAGCTACCCAGAATCAAAGAACGCCTTCTTTGCGGGCGATCTGCGCTCCGTCGCCGGCACGAAGCGGCCCTACGTTTTTATCACCGGCCTCTCCGCCAACCGGATCCCGAGGATCGAGGCGGCCATCCCTCTCCTGAACGCTCAGGAGACCGCCCGCATACAGCCGGACCGAGTCCAGAATCTGCTGGATGCAAGCCGATACTACTTCCACGCCGCCGGGCTTGCCGCCGAAAAACAGCTCATCCTCTCCTGCGCCGGCCACGACGGCGAGAAAAGCCTGACCCCGTCCCCGTATCTCACCCGCCTCGCCGAGCCGGAGGAAAAGAGCCCGGGATTTCTGGCCCATTCGATGACCGCGAACCAGACGAAGGCCGGAGAACTGCTCGCCGCCGGCAGGGAAAACGAATGCGAAGGTCTCTTCGGCATCCCATCCCTCGAGACCGCGGCAGAGATCATCGGGATCGAAACCGTGGACCGGACCGGAACGCCCGGCATCTACGATGCGGAGTTTGCCGGCGACGAAATCGCCGAAGCATTCGCCGCGGCCTACACGGAAAAGACCGAGTTCGCCCCGACCGTGCTCGAACGCTACCGGGAATGCCCGTTCAAATGGTATCTCACCGACCACCTCCGCCTCGAAAACCCCGCGGATTTCAGTGCGGAGAGGATCATTGTAGGCACCGTCATGCACAAAGCAATGGAGCGGTTTTTCCGGGAATACACGTCCCCCCTGACCGAGGAAAACGAATCAGACGCCGCGGAGTTCCTGAAAAAACTCGTGACGGAGGAGTTCAAAAACCGGCACATCGAAACGCCTTCCTGGCAGTCGATGCTGAACGGATATCTTGGAAACGGCGGGCTTGAGAGCAGCTGTGATTTGATCATCCAACTCGAGACCGGATTCTACGCCGCAGGATTTCGCACCCTGCCCGAGTGGCTGGAACAGAAGGTCACGGCAGAGATCCCGGGCGGAGATCCGTTCACGGTCTCCGGATGGGTCGACCGGGTGATGTTCAACGAACAGACCCGGGCATTCGCGGTCGTCGACTACAAGACCGGGAACGTAAAAACCTGGAAGGAGCTCGAGGAAGGATCCGCACTCCAGATCCCTCTCTACACCGAGGCCGTGCGGCAGATGACGAACTACAGCCCGCTGCCCGGGACCTATCTTAAGATCGCCCCGGACGAAGTGAAGGACAAAAATCCCTACCTTGTTAGAGGAAAACAGCAGAAAAGCGTCGAAGAGGTCGGCGACGCGGCGTTCGCATTCTGCCGGGAGACGCGGGAGATGATGAAGGCAGGAAAATGCGGCGGCGTGTCCGGCGAAACGTGCCCGGACGACTACTGCCCGTACAAACGGATCTGCCGGTTCGTTCCATTCCGGGAGGAGGAGGCATGACCGCCGAACTGACCGAGGCCCAGAGACGGGCGCTCTTTATGGAAGAAAGCGTCTGCGTGACCGCCGGCGCCGGGACCGGAAAGACGTTCCTTTTGACCAAGCGGTATCTTGCCTCGCTCACCTACCGGCAGGAGACGATGCATACCGGGGCAAGCGACATCCTCGCCCTCACCTACACCGACAAGGCGGCTGCCGAGATGCGGACGAAGATCGGCCGGGAACTCAAAAAAGCCGCAAAAGATGATCCGGCGCTCGAAGAGGTCTGGGAGAGTTTTTCGCGGTGCAGTATCAGCACGTTCCACGGGTTCTGCCTCTCGCTATTGAAAGAGTTCGCCTACGAGGCAGGACTCGACGCGGGATTTTCCGTGATGGACGAGCTCGACACCCACGAACTCGTGACCGGCACGATCCGCGAGATGCTGGAACATCCGCCGGCCGCCCTTTTCGATGATGTGGTCACCCTCTTCGATCATCTGCGGGAGGCGACGATCGCGGGATATCTCCAGAGCCTGATGCGGATCGAAGGGGCCAACGACTGGTTTGCCGTTCTGGAACAGGACCCATCGGCCGTGATCGCGGTCTGGCAAAACGCCTGGGACGAAGAGATCACGGCGTATCGAAACGATCTTGCCGGCGACGGGCTCGTAAACGCCCTGATGAACGAACTGCGGGCCCTCGCTCCCGAACGAAAAGGCGAGCTTTTCCAAGCGGGACCGGCGGCCTTTGCGGCATTTTGCGATGCAAACGAGCCGGCCGAGATGTATGCCGCCGGAAAACTCCTCACAGGCATCAATACGAACCCCTACAAAGCCCCTCTTCCTGAGGGAAGCCTTGAACGGTTCAAGGAAAAACGCGAGGTGTTCAAAGAGTTCCCGGATCGCCCAACCAAATCCGATCCGAGAACGCGGCTCACGCTCGAGATCCTCGCGGCCCTCGGACGGGTCGCCTCCGCGGTGTATGAAAGAACGGTCCGCGAAAAACAGCAGAGGGGCGTCCTCGACTTCGACGACCTGATCAAAAAGACCCGGGATCTGATCGGAAACGACGCCGTCCAGAAAACACTCAACGCCAGATACCGATACATCCTCATCGACGAGGTCCAGGATAACGACCCGGCACAAACAGAGATCATCAAGATCCTCTGCGGCGACCCGAAGGAGAACAACCGGCTGTTCATCGTCGGGGACGCGAAGCAGTCGATCTACCTTTTCAGAGGAGCGGACGTCTCCGGGTTCAACGCCTTCCAGACCGTTTTTGCAAACGACCCCGTGGAACTCGACACGAGTTTTCGGACCGTGCCCGAGATCATCCGGCTGGTGAACCACGTATTTTCGTCAGTGTTTGCGGACCCAAAAGAGATCTGGGAGGCCGGATACGGCGAACTCACCCCCCATCGGGTCGGCCACTCGGGAACGGTGACCCTGATCCGACTTCCGGCAGGCGAGACCAAGGCCGAGTCGATGCGGCGTGAGGCCCGAACCCTCGCGTCCTGGATTTTCGACACGGTGTCCCGCAAAAAACTGAGCGTTTACGATAAAGACGGAACCTGCCGGGCCGCACGCTTCGGCGACATCGCGGTCCTCATCGAGGCACGGACCCATATGGACAAACTCCGGCACGCTCTGGAGAGCTACGGGGTCCCCTATGCCGAGGAGAAGGGATTCAGTTTCTACGAAAAGCAGGAGGTGTTCGACTTCACGAACCTCTTAAAAGCGATCGTGTATCCCGAAGAGGACATCCCGCTCTACGGCGTGCTGAGATCTCCCTACTTCGGGATCTCGGACGCGGAACTATGCCGGGCCGCATCAAACAGCGGGGGGCCGCTGATTTGGCGGCTGCGGAAATATGCGGCCGAACATCCCGACTCGAAGATCGGGAAAGCGGTCGGAGATTTCGCCCGCTGGCATGCGGAGATCGGGGGCGAACCGTTGGTTCCCTTCCTTTCCCGGCTGATCGCGGAGTCGGGGATCGCGGCGGTCTACGGAGGGCTCCCGTTCGGGCGGGAAGCGGCCGCCAATCTGGAGAAGCTGGTCGGAATCGCCCGTTCGCGTTCGATGAACCGGCCGTTTTCGGTGTATGAGTATCTCGGGATCCTGGACACCTGCATGGAGGAGGAGTTCGATGAGCGGGAGGGAACGATCGCAGGCGGGGAGGACGACCGCGTGAAGATCCTGACGGTGCATTCCGCAAAAGGGCTGGAGTATCCGGTTCTTGCTCTCTGTTTTGCCGGGAATGAGAATAAGCTGAGGGTCCCGGAGCTTATGTTCGATGCGAAGCTGGGTGCCGGAATCTCGCTGAAGCTTGCGGGAGAGAAAACCGGGGAAACGTTTGTGAAGGTGTGTCTTGCTCCAAAAGAGAGGGAAAAGCTGCTTGCGGAGCGGAAACGGCTGTTTTACGTTGCGATGACACGGGCACGCGATCATCTGGTGATCTCGGGAACGAATGGAAAAGAAGGACCGGGGGCGAACTCGTTCCTTTCGATGTATGACGCGGGAATAGGCGGATATCCGTATCTTCCGGAGCTGATCACCGAGGTGATCACGGAGCCGGGTGAACTTTCCCGGATCCGGCCTAAGGTCCCTGACGGCTGGACGGATACTCCTCTGCCGGCAAAAGAGGAGGGGGCTCTCCAAAGCCTGACCGCGGCCGTGAAAAACCGTGCCCCGTCAGCTGCGGAAGAGGCGGCGATGCTGCGGGGAACGGCTCTTCACGAGGTGTTTGAGGGAAAGCCGGCCGAGGCAGTGGTGAAACGCTACGGACTTCACCCCGCGGCGGCGGAAGAGTTTGCGGCGAAGTATGCGGCGTTTCTTGCGTCGCCCGTTATGCAGAATGCGGTTAAAAGCATCTGCGAGCAGGAGGTCGCGTATTCCTTCGAGGGAGCGCCGCTGAACGGCGTGATCGACCGGCTCGTTCAGTATGCGGACGGGAGCTGGATGATCATCGATTACAAGACAGGTAAGCCTTCGGCGAGGGAGCTGGAGAGATACGAGAGCCAGCTCGCGGTGTATTTCCTGTGGGCGAAACGTCTGTTCGGGACGGATCCGGGCGTGTGTTTATATTTCGCTGACCAGAATGAGGTCGTGCCGTTTACGATGGATGAGGAGCGGGCAAAGGGGCTGGTGGCGGAGAAGATGGGGGAAAGAGGAGTGGAGTGAGGAACTCCCAATTACTAATCTATTACTAATATCTGTCAAATTAGTAATTGGACAAACACACGTTTCGCACTTTACTCATACAGGTGTTTTTCAATAGGACTTACGCGATGTTATTCTCAATTCAATCCGGGAAGGGTATGGCTGGGTGTGGAAACATGAGATAAAACCAACCGCGAACCGCAAATCAGAGATTTACTCTCCGACTCGCTTCGCACGCTTGAATCGGCGCGAACCGCAAAGCTTTGCTTTGCAGTTCGCGGTTGGTTTTTTTCTTGAGTCTGCACTAATGCCGCACACGAAATCGAAGTGCATCTCATAAGTACGTCAGTTTTTTCGGTTGAGATCACACCGCGTAACTCCTATTCAAAAAAGAAAGATCAGATCGATCGAGCATTCAGCAGTTTCCACCAACTAACCAGTCTCTGGACCTCACATCACTCATCCATATCCTTCAGCCGCTTCTTTGGTTTTTCATTCAGATAATTTTCCGGCGAAGAAACAGAGTGACCAAGTTCCTTCTCTGTCTCTCTTCGGGCAACGCCGGCAACATTTCCCCCGCGTCTGGCAACGATCTTATTCGCAGGAAGACCAGACGGTTTTTCCTTCCCCGAGATCTCCGTCGTCACCCGCTCGCCAAGCATCGTAAAAATCAGTTCAAGATCAGTCATATGGTCACGGAGATTTTCGTTCTTCTTGGCAAGACCTTTAAACACCTTATACTCAGAAGGCGTCATACCAAACGCAGCATTGGTAATCTCAGCAGTCAGGATAGCAAAATCCTTTTCTGAAGAAATCCCTCTTTCCTTCCACTCATCGGTAAGATTCTGACGGATCGCAATTCCCCGAAGGCGTTTATCGATCCAGTCTTTCGAATACCCCTTCTGCTCATACAGATCCTTCATCCGTTCCTGGGCGCGTTCCGGATCCTCGATCTCCAAAACCCTGTCATATCCGACCTCGGCAAGCCACACCTTGAAAGGCTCCGCCTTTGGCGAAGGAATTGACTGGACAAGACGGAAAAGCTGCTTGGTATTCAAAACATCTGTCTTGTAGTATTTCCCGTCCTTCGGGGACGCCATTTTCAGTTGGTTACAATTTGTAACCGACTGATTACCTTCCTTAATAAGCCTGGATTTGAGGACCTTCCAGTAATTATTCGGATTCGCACTTTCCGTTAATACCGCAATAATGTCCACGATCGAAAAATACCACTGTTCTTCCTCCGGATTCCAAACTGAACGTATCTTCCTATCCTGAAAAATCTTAATCACATTCTTTTCATCAGTCATATCCTGCACCCCGGAGTATCCGGTCCTCTGATGAATACCCTCTTGTAGGGATCGACGGATCACTCGGCATCATTAGCAGAATATAGGTAACAGAGACATATAAAAGCGATGAAAAAAGAGGAAACCCGCATAAGATGTTATGCAAGGCAAGTTAGGGTTTTATCTCGATCGGAGAGCTACGGGGAGCCCGTTCCTTCATAGCGTGAATTAATTATACACCCACTCTGCCGCAAAAAATAGAGATAAATTCAATATCTGTCAAAATACCGAATGAAATGCCAGATGTTTTTCCAGGTCTCCCTACTAGGGATGCCTGTCCGAGACCCAGGACCTGGGAGCGGCAAAGTATGCGTCGCCCATTATTTCAGAACGCGGTGCAACGTCTTGCTGATCAGACGGTCGCGTTTTCGTTTGAAGGGGTCCTGCTGAACGAGGTGATCGACCGGTCTGTCCAGTATGTAGACGGCCGGTGTATTTCCTGTGGGCGAAACGTCTGTTCGGGACGGATCCGGGCGTGTGTCTGTATCTTTCAGATACGGACGAGGTCGTGTCGTTTACGATGGATGAGGAGCGGGCGAAGGGGCTGGTGGCGGAGAAGATGGGGGAGAATAAATCCCGTCCAAACTAAAATGGAACTTTCGGTTGGACGGATATTTTTCTAATCCCAATAGGAGTGGTGGTGGTGTAGATCCAATTCGGAAAGGCGTTTATTGGGTGTGGAAACATGAGATAAAGCCAACCGCGCCGATTCGCGGTTGGTTTTTTTCTCTTGTGTCAAAACGAATGCCTTACACGAAATCAAAATACATCTTACACGCACGTCAGCTTTTTTCGGTTGAGATCACACCGCACACGTCCGATTCAAAAAAAAGAATGAGAGATCAGCGATCTCTCTCACATCGCAAACAGCGGAGCAAGCTCCACCTTCTGCCAGTCCAGATCGATCACCTTCATCCACAGGGTCTGGTTCGACGGAACGAACACCGCCTGATGGTTCGATGAGTAGAGATATCCTTCAAGGATCGAGTGACGGAAGGTCGCCCCGCCGTCTTCCAAGAGCACATCGCGGATCCGCATCATCTTTTCGGCATCGATCGTCCCCTTCGCAGCTTCCGCCTGGCTCAGCAGATTCGTATATCTGGTCAGCGAGTGTTCTTCCGGCGGGGTCGTCAGGTTCCAGCTCGGATCAGCAAAGTGGTTCGCCGCCGCGACGACCCCCTCGCCTGTCCGCACCTTCGTCTCGGTAAGACCGGCCTCTAAGACATATGCTCCATTTGGTCCGGCAATATCCACGATCCAGGCAACATCCGGACGGGTCGTCAAAACAGCCGTCTTCAGACCGGCAAGATCCGAGTAATCGAGCATCAGGCGGAAAAACTCCGAGATCATATCAGGGCGGTCATCCTGTCCCACGGGAACGAGACCCGAGTTGTCATCCGCGATAAAAAGCCCGGCGCTGTTCATCAGCGTCTCGGGCCTGGAACCCGCTGGACCGATGGTCGCGACCCCGTTGCTGCCGTCCGTCGGCCGGTACACGGCCAGCACATAATACCGATTGAACGGCTCCACGAAATCGGGCAGATCCCAGTTTCGCGAAACGATGACCGAGCCGTCTGTTGTGTATTCACCCCAGACAGTGAGATAGGAACAGCCGGCCGGCATGGAAAGATAGAGGGCCGGTCCGTAGTAGAGCAGAGAGATATCCTCTTCGGTGAGTCCGGTCGTCTCGGCCATACCGCGGGCGATCTCCTTCATCCGCTCGGGCTGATTCTGCGTGTCGGATGCCGCATAGCTTTGGAGATAATCGATCGTGTATCCGCGGTCTTTGAGGGCGCCGGTGAGCATTGCATACTCGGCGAGAAGTTCGGGTTTCATAAGCCCGCCATACTGCCGGCCCATCTCACGATAGGATCCTTCAAGCAGGATGACGGGATAGGTTCCGGCCATATACCGGTCGCCGCCTTCGAAGGAAGAGGCGAAGGTCATCTCGGGATTGCCCGCGGGCGATCCGGGTACGGATGTTATACATCCGGCTGCGAGTACGAGTGATACAAGCAGCATGATCAGAAATATCGGTTTTTTCAGGTCCATAGAATCACTTCGTGAGTTCGTTTGAGATATTCACCCCGGATAGTATTTTATATCTTCTGCCGGCCAAACTGCTGACCATCCGGACATTATATGCAGGGGTACATTTTCGCGGATGTCGTGCGGACAGATAACAGAAAATGACAGGGAACGACCCGGAGTCGTTTTGGCGTTGGATTTTATCTGATATCACGCCCAACTGAAATAACAGCAGAATATGTCAGATACCTACAGATATCATCCGGCAGAATTTCCCGAACCCCCCGTTCGTGTCGATCACATCACCGCCGCATTCGATATAACTGAAGAACGTGTCAGTGTCTCCGCCGAAACGACCTTTACCGTTCGCACTGAAAAACTCAGCGAACTCATTCTCAATGCCAAAAATCTTGAGATTCAAAGCGTCAGGCAGAACACGCGTCCGATAAACTATACCTATGAAAACGATCTCATCACCATAACCCTCCAGCGCCCCTTATCCAAAGGAGCCGAATTCAAGATCGTGACCTATACCACCTGCCGCCCGACCTCCCACATCCTCGAAGGCATCTACTTCGATGTCACCCCTCCGGGTCTCCCCCGGACCATGATCACCCAGTGCCAGCAGTGGGGTTTTCAGCGGATCATCCCCTGTATCGATGATATGCGGGCCAAATGCACATGGACCACCACCATCATTGCGGATTCACGATACACCAACCTTATCTCGAACGGAAACGTCATCCGCGAACGGATGAGGTATGATGAACGCCGGGACACCATCACCTATCAGAACAACGAACCCATGCCCCCGTACCTCTTCTTCCTCGGTGTTGGAACTTGGGATACCTTCTCGCGTGACTTCCTCTATCCTGACGGAAAAACCGTCAGACTAGAACTTCTCGGACCCAAAGGCTCGGATCCCGTCTCTGCCAAAACAGCGCTGGATATCATGGCAGACTGCATTCTCTGGACCTATCTCTACACCGGGCCGGAGCGGTATGAATCGATCGATCTGCGAAACGAGATATACCGGCTCTGTAAAGTCCGTGACGCCCTTTCCCGCGGGGCAGAGCCGGACGAACTGGAAGAGGCGATCGAGCCTGTCCGCCGGCAGATCACCTCCCTTATGAAAAATCTGATCTGCGGGTATCAGTATCCGTATGAGGTCTATCGTGAGATCGCGATGCAGAACTCCGACTTCGGCGGCATGGAAAACACCGGGAATACCACGATCATCGCCAGCCGGATCATGCCGGACCCGGAGATCACGGACAGTTCATTTGAGTATCTGATAGGGGTCAAACAGCATGAATTCTATCACAATCTGAACGGTTCGAGCGTCACCGGGGACACGCCGTTCTCCATCTGGCTCAACGAAGCGGTCACTGTGATGATGGAGGACGAGTATCTCGCCTTCCTTTTTGGAAAAGAGTATGTCAGACTCCAAAATATCCTGCAGATGTACACTCCCGGGACCGGGACCTTCTCTCTGGATACAGGTCTGGTCGCCTTGCCCATAGAACCCTCGGGTTTCAATGATCCAAACGATCTCATCAGTTCCGTGACCTATGTAAAGGCCCCTGAATTTACCCGGATGATCGAGACGATGCTTGGAAAAAGAGCGTTCGCCTGGGCTCTTGATCTGTATCACAAACGGTTTGCCGGGAAAAACGCATCTCCACGCGACTGGCTGCATGCCATGGAGGATGTCGGCAGGACCGACTTCTCCTTCATGGCGGACCGGTGGCTCAAACAGACCGGCTACCCGGTGGTTTCGGCTTCTGCCCGCTATGATCCGGAAAACGATGCGGCCGAGATCTTTGTCTCGCAGAAGATCCCGGCAGGCAGCAACCCCTGGATCTTTCCGTTCACCGGCCGGCTCATCAATGACAAAGGCGAGGTCGTTGCCGAGTTCATGAAAAAAATCGATTCCGAGCGGCTGACCTTCCAGGTCCCGTGCACGGGAGCATTTTCATTTGCCGTCTGGAATCTGGATCATGCCGCCTATCTGAAGATGGAGACCGCCGCATCCGATGACGAACTCTATATGCAGCTTAAGTATGATACGGATGTCGTGATCTCATTTTTGACCCACTGCACGCTTTTCGAGCGGGAGATGGTCAGGCTCTGCCGTGATGAGAACAGAGAGGTCTCACCCCGTCTCGTTGATGAGTATATCCGTGCCCTCTCCGATTCTGCAGAGATGGAACGCGTAGGAGCGCTGCCTTTGACACTGTTTGAATCGGTGAGCGATCCCGAGTTTGCCAGCTCACACACAAAACTCTATCAGGCAAAGCGGAGGTTCATGTCGGCAGTTGCGAGATCCGGCAAAGAAAGACTCCAGGCACTTCTTTTCGCATACTCGACCCCTCCGGAAACGGCCGTCTCTTTGGTGAAACTTGCCAGGATTTTCAAGACCAGGAGTGTGAAAAACCTGATCCTCTCACTGCTTGCAACGCTGGATACTCCCGACATCCATGCGATGCTCAAAGAGAGCTATGAAAACGCTGTCTGTTCAACTGACCGGATGACCGCGTTGTCCCTGTATCTTTCAGGCAGCGCTTTGGACCGGATGGATATGCTGAATGCCGAACTTGAGCGTTCAAAGAATAATCCGATCGCATTTGAAAACTTCATCTCGGCAGTTTCCGCAACCAGCTCACCTGATACGGTCAGCTATCTGAAAATAATCGAGTCGTCAGACGCCTTCGATCCGGAACAGACCGGACTTGCGCGTTCACTATATCTCCGTTTTGCGCAGAACAGAAAGATCTCGCTGGAAACGGCGGAAGGCCGGGCGTTTCTGGAAAGTGCCCTCCTGCGTCTTGCGCCCCTCAACGAGTACATGACGACCGGTCTGCTTTCGGTCTTCTCCCATCTGAACGAGTATGAACCTGCTGTCAAAGGACCGCTTCTTCTGATCCTGGAAAATCTGCGTAATACGGTCACGGAGGAAAAAGCCCCATGCGTTCACCGGACTGTTCTCCAGATGCTGAATAAGATCACCTGATGCCTGCGGGTTTCACGAAAACCCCTCACCTTTTTATCCTGATCTTGCATATGGCAAAACCTTCTGTTCCAGACCTTCGGCCATCGGTTTTTCCCCCTGATTTAGAGGGCGCATCGCCTGAAACGGCGTGTTTTTTTTATTCGCGTTTAATCATGCCGATTTTGATTCTATGGTCTATAATTGGCCTGATTTTGATTTTATGATGAAATAGGCCGCAGATGGTGAAAATGAGGAAAATACGTCAGCAGATGACGAATCAGACGATTTTGCACAGAGATTTTTCAGAGAAAGATTTAAATGCTGTACTGCTGACATATTATTATCCAACGTGTGCTGTAGGGAGTAAATAAGCCGTGTTCCAAACGAGGAAGAAACGGTGCTAAACCTCATAGATGAAGCCCCAGGCAGAAGTCTGTCTGAGGCGGGATGCAGCCCGAAAGGGAGGCAGACACGCCACGATGGAAGGACTTTATCTATGAAACAGATGACAGCAAACCACCTGACCGACGCAGAGGTCATTGCAGAGTTTAAGAAAGAAGACTGCTGGGGTCTTTGCACCTCTATCGACCTGAAAGAGTGTGACCCGGCAACGATCCGTGACGCAGAGAAGATCCACCAGTTCGTACTGGAACTTGCCGACCTGATCGACATGAAACGCTTCGGCGAACCGCAGATCATCCACTTCGGTCCAAATGACAGAGTCGCCGGGTATTCGATGACCCAGCTCATCGAGACCTCCCTCCTCTCAGCTCACTTCGCCAACGACACCAATGCAGCCTATATCGATATCTTCAGCTGCAAAGAATACGCACCCTCGGTCGCCTCAGCATTCTGCAAGAAGTTCTTCGGCGCAAAGGGAATGAACACCACAGTGTTCTTCAGAACCATATAATCCAACCCCCAATATTTTTTTCTCCCGGGTTTTTTCAGACCCTGTTTTCATGTTTCCGCACCGCCTGTTATGAAAATCATTACTGATGGCGGCCAATTATTTGCGGCCGCTATATTCTGTGTCTGCAGACCTGTTTTTTTCTGTGCCGGCAAAACCGCACAATACTATCAACTCACGCGCTTTTGGATTTTTGCCGGGTCGTGATGCTGCGTAACCCCGGGTATCACCCTGATTTCCTATGCCTGAGTGGCAACCCTTATAATCCCTTAAGCACTCACCAAAAATATACCAATTCTCAAAAGGACATTCACCCATGGTAAAAGAAAACGACGTACTCCATATTGCCGAACTGGCAGACATCGGCATTTCCTCCCCGGAACTCGGCAGATTCACCGAGCAGTTCAACGCGATCCTCGAATATTTTGACATTCTCGACACATTTGAAGCATCAGAGCCGCTGATGCGTCCTCTTGTGAACGTCTTTCGCGAGGATGAAGTCACCCCGTCGATCTCTCAGGACGATGCTCTTAGAAACTCGCACAACCCTGAAGACGGGTATGTTCGCGCGCCAAAGGTGATCTGAGATGAACGATATCTATAATGCATATCTCAATATGGACGAGATCGCCGGAAGCAAAACGGGAAGCCTGGCAGGGGTCCGTGTTTCAATAAAAGACAATATCTCCACCAAAGACATCGAAACGACCTGCGCATCAAAAATACTCAAAGGCTATATCCCCCCTTATGATGCGCATGTCATCACTCTCCTGAAAGCAGAGGGCGCGGTGATCGCCGGAAAAACTAATCTAGATGAGTTCGGTATGGGCTCGACCACGGAAAACAGTGCTTTTGGCCCTGCCCTCAACCCGCGTGACGTGAGCCGCGTGACCGGCGGAAGTTCCGGAGGTTCGGCTGCCGCAATCGCCGGCGGTCTTGTTTCCATGGCTCTTGGAAGCGACACCGGCGGTTCGGTCCGCTGTCCGGCCGCATGGTGCGGGGTCGTCGGTCTCAAACCGTCTTACGGCAGAGTGAGCAGATTTGGTCTGATCGCCTATGCCAACTCTTTTGAGCAGATCGGCCCGATGGCAGCCAATGTCCGGGATGCGGCAAAACTTTTCTCCGTGATCGCCGGCCATGATCCAAAGGACTCGACGTCGGTCAATAAACCCTACGACGGAAACGTCAGACCCGAGATCAGCGGAAAAGTGATCGGCATTCCAAAAGAGTACTTCGGCGAAGGCGTCGACACAGGCGTTGCGGCGCAGGTCCGTAAAGCGATCGGAAAGCTCGAGGAGCTTGGCGCGAAAATCGTGGATGTGTCGCTTCCTTCGATGAAGTATGCACTTCCGGCTTACTATGTTACCTGCACCTGCGAAGCGAGTTCGAACCTCGGCAGGTTCGACGGGGTCAGGTTCGGTCCGGAGCCCGAGATGAACCTCCCCTGGCACGATGCCTACACCAAAGTCCGCGAGGCAGGCTTCGGCGGTGAAGTGAGACGCCGGATCCTTCTTGGGACCTTCGCTCTTTCCGCCGGATACTACGGCAAATACTATGTCAAGGCCCAGCACGCAAAACAGCTGATCGCAAAGGACTTCGCGGCGGCTCTTCAGACCTGCGACATGCTCGCCGGTCCGACGATGCCCAACATTGCGCCAAAGATCGGCGAACTGACTGCAGATCCCCTGCAGATGTATCTTGCAGATATCCTCACCGTCCCGGTAAATATCGCCGGCATACCTGCAATCTCCGTTCCCTGCGGAACCGCACACGGAATGCCTGTCGGACTCCAGCTCATGGGCCGGATGTTTGGCGAGGAGACCATTCTGAATGCCGCTCTGGCTTTTGAGGAGGCGGTTTAAATGGCGGATGAAGAATTCATCGTCGTGATCGGCCTAGAGGTCCACTGTCAGCTGGACACTGCTTCCAAATTATTCTGCGGATGCTCGGCTGATTTCCGTGCCGATGCCCCGAACACGCATGTCTGTCCGGTCTGTCTCGGCCTACCCGGAGCAATGCCCGTCCTGAATAAAAAGGCGATCGAGTATGCCCTGAAGGTTGCAAAGGCGCTCAACTGCCGGATCCCTGAAGAAGGCGAGTTCTGCAGAAAGAACTACTTCTACCCGGATCTTGTCAAAGCATATCAGATCACGATGGGAGACAACCCTCTCGCTCTCGGCGGCTACATCGAGATCGAAGACGACGCCGGAAATCCGAAGGTCGTCAACTTAACGCGGATCCATGTCGAAGAGGACCCTGGCCGTCTCGTTCACATGGGGAACAAGGAACGCGGGCACTACACCCTCGTCGACTACAACAGATCAGGTATCCCCTTAATCGAGATGGTCACCGAGCCGGAACTTTCCTCGCCGAAAGAAGCACGCCGTCTGTTAAACAAACTGCGGGCGACGCTTGAGTATCTCGATGTCTTCGATCCGGAAAAGGAAGGAAGCATCCGTGTCGATGCGAACATCTCGATCAAAGGACATGAACGCGTCGAGATCAAGAACATCTCCTCCTACAAAGGCGTGGAGAAAGCGCTGACCTTCGAGATCACGAGACAGAAGAATCTGATCAGAAGAGGGGGCACGATCTCCCGCGAGACCCGGCACTTCCAGGAAGGAAAAGGCACGACCACCTCGGCACGTTCAAAAGAGGTCGCGAATGATTATCGGTACTTCCCCGAACCGGATCTGCCCGTGATCAGGGTTTCCGACTGGGTGGAAAAGATCGCTCTGCCGGAGCTGCCGGACGCACGCCGCGACCGGTTCATGTCCCAGTACGGTGTCGCCGTAAACCATGCCCGGACCCTCACGGGAGATCTGCATCTTGCAGAGTTCTACGAACTCGTTGCTCCGGTCGGAGCACAGATCGCCGCATCCTGGGTCGCCGATATCCTGATCGGCGAACTCAATTACCGTGATATGCCTCTGTCGAAGGTCACCTCCCACGCCGACCAGTTCAAAGAGCTCATCATCCTCGTCCGCGACCAGAAGATCACCGACAAAGCCGGCGTCGAAGTTCTGCGTGTCTGGCTCGATTCCCTCCAAACGGAAGGCGCTCCCGAGTCACCTGCCGGGATCGTGGCACGTCTCGGTCTTACCCGCGAGTCCGGAGAAAGTTTCCGGGGGATCGTAGAAAAGATCCTTGCAGAAAATCCCCAGCCGGCAGCCGACCACAAGGCCGGGAAAAAAGGCGCTTTGAACTTTATTGTCGGGCAGGTCATGAAGGAAACCAAAGGAAAATCCGATCCCCGTGAAATTCATGCGATGATTGCTGAAATCCTCGGAGAGTAAGCATGCACCTCATCATCGCCGAAAAGAATATTGTTGCGGAAAGGGTAGCAGCATTTCTGGCAGGCAAAGCGAAGGTCCAGGTCACACGGGACGGTGCGGCGGCGCATTACGTCTTCGATGATACGGTGGTCATGGGTCTTCGCGGTCACGTGGTCGAGGTCGATTTCGTGGAAGGGTACAACAACTGGCGGAGTGTCGAACATCCGCCAAGATCCCTGATCAATGCCGACATCATAAAAAAACCGACTGAGAAGAAGATCGTCGGCGCGATGCAGAAGTTTGCCAAAAAAGCGACCCGCGTTACCATCGCGACCGATTATGATACCGAAGGAGAACTCATCGGAAAAGAGGCGTATGAACTCATCCGGGCAGTAAATGCCAAAGTCCCTATCGACCGGGCGCGATTCTCAGCGATCACGAAGGACGAGATCGTCAAATCGATCCAGGAAGCGACGGCGCTGGATTTCAACCTGGCGGCGGCCGGCGAATCCCGGCAGATCATCGACCTCGTCTGGGGAGCCTCGCTTACCCGTTTTCTCTCGATAACCGCCCACCGCGGTGCTGACAGTATCCTATCTGTTGGAAGAGTGCAGAGTCCGACCCTTGCTATGATCGTTGACCGCGAACGGGAGATCGAAGCGTTCGTTCCGACAAAGTACTGGATGCTTTCCCTCGCAACGGAGAAGGCCGGCATCGGGGTGGAGGCCCGCCATATCCACGGAAGATTCACCGATCCTGCCGAGGCGAAGGCCGCATACGAGGCAACCAAGGCCCCGGTCAAAGTCACCGACGTTATTACCGGTCATAAGATCGACCGTGCGCCTGCCCCCCTTGATACGACGGCGCTGATCGTCGGAGCGAGCAGACTGGGCATCTCAGCGTCATATGCCATGAACCGGGCAGAGGATCTCTACATGCGCGGATTCATCTCATACCCGAGAACCGACAACACCGTGTACCCGAAGAGTCTGAAGATCGCCGAACATATGGAGATATTTGCGCACGGCGCATTTGCAAAGGAAGCAGGATACGTCAAAGATCATCTGCGCAGTGTCCCGACCCGCGGCAAAAAAGAGACGACCGACCACCCGCCGATCCACCCGACCTCGCATGCAAACCGCGAGGAGATCGGCGACGATGTATCCTGGAAGCTGTATGAGTTCATTGTCCGAAGATTCTTTGCCACGATCTGTATCGATGCGGAGTGGGAAACGCTGAAGATCAATCTTCAGGCAGGTTTCGAGCCGTATACGATAACCGGAGGCAGGATCCTCGAACCAGGATGGCGGGGTGTCTATCCCTACAGCAAAGCGGAAGAGAACATCCTTCCCGAGTTCACCGTCGGCGAGACGCTGCCTCTTCTCTCGAAAAACTCCGAGGAGAAGGAGACGCAGCCTCCCGCACGCTACTCCCAGAGCAGGCTCATCCAAAGAATGGAGGAGCTTGGACTTGGTACGAAAAGTACCCGCCATGAGGTGATCAGCAAACTCGCCGGCCGGAAATACATCGAAGGAAATCCGATGAAACCGACGATCATCGGCCGCGCCGTGACCGAGTCGCTCGAGGAGTTCGCCGGAACGATCACGGAACCGACGATGACCAAGACGCTTGAAGAGCATATGGGCGATATCGCCGGCGGAAAAAATACGATCGACAAGGTGCTTTCCGAGTCACGCAAGATGCTTTCCGGCATCTTTGATGATCTCGAAAAGAACGAAGCGGCCATCGGCAGGGATCTTATGGAGAGGACACGCGAGGAGCAGACGATCGGACCCTGCCCTGTCTGCGGCAAACCTCTCAGGATCAAACGGGTCGGCAGTTCCCAGTTTATCGGCTGTTCCGGGTATCCGGACTGTACGTTCAATGCAGGACTGCCGCCCGCGACCTGGGGAAATGCGGTGAAAATGAATGAGGTGTGCGAGATCCACGGACTGAACCATGTCCAGCTTCTCAGAAAAGGAGCTCCCGCATGGAAGATCGGCTGTCCGCTCTGCTCCCACATCAAATCGAACACCGACGCATTTCTCCTTATACCCGCAATGACGGAGGAGGGGGTCAGAAAGCTCAATGCGGCCCATATTTATACCGTCTCCGAGCTGATCTCACGGGGACCTGCTGTCCTTGCAAAGAATCTCGGCGTCACGACTTCCGCAGCGGAAAAGCTTATCCGGGAGGCGGAAGAAGTGCTGGCTCTCCTGAAAAAACGGACCGAGCTGAAAAAGTTCGTATCGAAAAATGTCACGCCGAAACGCGGCCGCGGCCACTCCAAAGTGAGTGCCGCCCTGATCAGCAGGGGTATTGCCGATGTCGAAGCTCTTTCCCGTGCTGATCCGCAGGATCTTCTTGAGGCAAAACTCAGCGAGGCAGAGGCAGCATCTCTTGTAGCCGAGGCAAAAAGCCTGATCAATATCACCCGCATGAAGGAGTACGGCGTTCCGGCGATCACGCTGAAGAAGTATGTCAACGCCGGATTCGATGATCCGGAAAAGTTTGTATCGGTCCATCCGGCAGGTCTGTCGCTTGCGACCGGCGTGTCGGTCGCGACGATCTGCAATCATCAGAAGCTGGTCGCTGAAAAACTCTGCCGGCCATGTCCGGAAAAGATCAGCAAAGCCGCTTTCGATGCCGGCATCACCCCGTTAAAAAAGAAGGCTGACCCTGAACTCCTCACCCCGCTTGCCTTGGCAGGCGTCTACAGCCCGGAACTGCTGGTCAAGGCGGATGTAAAGACACTGAAAGCCGTTACCGGCATTGAGGAAAAGCAGATCGCCGATCTGCAGAAATATGCAAAGAAGGTGACTGAAAAATGAGATGGCAAACCTGGCGTCACATCACCAAACTTGACCCCGACAAGGTCATAACCAAAGAAGAGATCGCAGAAATCGCAGCAAGCGAAACGGATGCTTTGATGCTTTCGGGCACGCTGGACGTTACGCCGGAAAACCTGGCGCAGCTCTATGACAATGTCAGGGATGCGGGTCTTCCGCTCACCGTCGAGCCGGCCGATCCCTCCTGCGCGAGATTTGCAGGCATCGACTATGTGTTTGTTCCAAGCGTGTTCAATGCCGGTCACCCGGCCTTTATCACCGGCCTTCACAAGGAATGGGCACAACATGCTGAGATCCAGTGGGATAAAGTGGTCCAGGAGGCCTATGTCGTGCTGAATCCAAACTCGTCGGTGGGCAGACTCACCCGCGCAAAATGTGATCTCTCCCCTGCCGAGGTCGCGGCCTACGCGGTCATCGCAGAAAAATACTACGCCATGCCGGTGTTTTACATCGAGTACAGCGGGATGTACGGCGACCCTGCGGTCACCCGCGCCGTTTCCGAGGCGGTTTCACAGACCCGGGTCTATTACGGCGGAGGTATCAACTCCGGTGAAAAAGCCGCGGAGATGGGGGAGTACGCCGACACGATCATTGTCGGAAATGCGGTTTACGAAGCAGGACCTTCAGTTCTCAAAGAGACGGTGAAGGCGGTCAAATAATGCCCGAGATCGACATCGTCCTAGTGGAACCTCTGTACGAAGGAAATATCGGATTCGCCGCCCGCGTGATGAAGAACTTCGGTTTTCACAACATGGTCCTGGTCAACCCCCCCAAACTCACGATGGAGTGTACGGCCCGTTCGTCCCATGCGAAGGATGTTTTGGAAAACGCGGAGCGCATCACGCTTGAAGAGGTCTTTGCCAGAAGCGACCTGTGTATCGCGACAACCGGAGGTCTCTCGAAATCCGTTTCCAACCCGATGAGGATGCCGTATTATTCGGTCGCCGAACTCCGCGAGATGATAAAAGGGATCGACGGCAGGATCGCGATCCTGTTCGGCCGGGAGAACTGGGGGCTGAACAATGAAGAGATCGCCCGGTGTGATATCGTCTGCACGATCCCGACCAGTGACGAGTACCCCATCCTGAACATCTCCCATGCGATCGGAATCGTCTGTTATGAACTTGCCCACCTCCAGCGCGGTGAGTATCTTCTTGCGAATAAAACCGAAATGGATGCCTTGTATGCGCACATCGAACGCTTCCTGGAAGGGATCCGCCACCCTGTGGAAAAACGTGAGACGACGGTCCTTCTTGCAAAGAGAGTGCTCGGCAGAACGAAGCTTACGGTCAGGGAAGCCAGCACGCTCCACGGAATCCTGCGAAGGACCGAGTGGCATCTCAAACATCCGGGTCAGGCATATGATGCCGAAGACCGCGAATACTGGTCAGGAGATGAGGAGTAAAACCTCCCTCTCCATGACTGCAAATAGTAATCCTTTTAATGTTTATACGTCCTTGTAATTAGTGCAAGCATCGATAGTGTAGTGGTTATCACTAGGCGTTGCCAACGCCTAAACTCGGGTTCGAGTCCCGGTCGATGCATCTTCTGTTTTTGAGATTTTGGATAGATATGTTTTTAGAAAGGCCGGTATGACAGTAATTCTTCTCGGGGTCGGCAATCCTCTTGATTCTGATGACGGCGCAGGACCTTTTCTTGCGGATATGCTGCGCGATTTTCCCGGCGTAACGGCTTTCAACTGCGGGACCGCACCGGAGAACTTCACCGGCCTCGTCAGAAAACTCAGACCCGACCTTCTTCTCATTGCCGACGCCGCCGACATGGGGCTGCCCCCGGGATCTGTCCGGATCATCCCGCCGGAAAAGATCCATGACACGGCGGTCGGCACCCATATGCTCCCTTTGTATCATCTGGTCGATTATTTGGCAGATTCCGCAGGCAAAACACTGATAATCGGCATCCAGCCGGCGAGTCTCGCATTCGGCGGGGAGCTGAGCGCGTCTGTTCAATCGGCATTGAACGAATTAAAGATGATGATTGCCGAAAATACTCTTCTGAAAATCCCTGTTTTGTGATTTCGGGTAAAGATAAAGTTAATCTCTGTCGAAGAACAGAGATTAATACGATCATGTCCGATATCAAAGTCCCTCTCGACGTCCCAAAATCCATGCGGGACGTCTATATTGCCAATTACGATCTGATTACTGCCGGATCAGGCCGCCTGATGCTTTTTGCCGGCGACCAGAAGATAGAACATTTGAATGATGATTTCTATGGTGCAGGGATCCCAATAGACGATGCCGATCCGGAACATCTCTTCCGCATTGCAGCCAAAGCAAACATCGGTGTTCTTGCAGCACAACTGGGACTCATTGTCAGATATGCGATGGACTACCCCGAAGTGCCGTATCTTGTCAAGATGAACTCCAAGTCCCATCTGGTGAACGTCTCGCAGAAAGATCCGGTCTCACCCCAGCTTTGGACCGTCGAACAGGTCGTTGAGATCGCGCAGGAACACGGTCTCAAGATCGCAGGTATCGGGTACACGATCTATCTCGGCAGCGAAAAGGAGGCCGAGATGCTGGCAGAGGCCGCTCAGCTTATCAACGAGGCGCACTTCTACGGACTCGTCACCGTTCTCTGGATATACCCGAGAGGCAAGGCAGTCGGAGATGAGAAGGATCCGCATCTTATCGCCGGGGCGGCAGGTGTGGCCGCATGTCTCGGAAGCGACTTCGTCAAGGTCAATGCACCCAAAAAGGATGGAAAAACCTCGCCTGAACTTCTCAGAGAGGCGGTCCTTGCGGCCGGACGGACAAAACTTGTTTGTGCCGGAGGGTCGGCAACCACCGAAGAGAAGTTTATCCGGGAACTCTATGAACAGATCAACACTGGCGGAGCTTCAGGAAACGCGACCGGCAGAAACATCCATCAGAAATCACTGGACGATGCGGTCAAATTCTGCAATGCGATATATGCGGTCACAGTTGAAGGGAAAAGTGCTGAAGAGGCACTCAAACTTCTCGAATAATTTTTTTTGACAGGTATTTTTCAGGTGCGGATGAAAGGATCTGCAAAGGGCGCATCCACTTCCCGCAGTCGCAAATCAAAGATTTG
>NZ_AUMX01000006.1:0-130308 GCF_000430905.1 Methanocorpusculum bavaricum DSM 4179 | reverse complement strand
TGCCAAGCACCTACAAAACCGACATCATCTGCTATGGGCAGATCATCCTTGAACTTAAAGCGGTATCCAAACTCACCGATGCGGATTCAGCTCAGCTCCTCCATTATCTGAAAGCTACCGGAATCAAAACAGGAATATTATTCAATTTCGGCAAGAAGGGAAAACTTGAGTGGAAGAGATTTGTCTATTCCGATGAAAAATATCTGAAAAATGAGAATATCCGGAATACCTCATAAAGGAGCCGCTGGGGCGGCGACAGGATTTGCCCGAACGGTCCCGATGAAGGGATGAGCAAGACTGCGTAGCTGGCTTGCGAGAGTGAGGAGAAGCAAATCCGATTTTTCTCGCCCGTAGGGCGGATTCGCGCCGATTCGCGGTTGGTCTTTTCTCATGTGTCCGCACCTTCCCGTACACGAAATCGAAGTAAATTCCTTAAAAATGCAGAGAAACTATGACATTTCCCTCGCATTATATCTTCTTTTACGTCCTATAATCATATAGCATGTGTGAGAAGGCACGTGAATTTAGATCAATGATCACCTCCAAATAGGACAGAAAAAATCACGTGCGTTTTGCATGTGTTAAATCGCTGAGAGTCGATGACCCGACCAACCCGATCGCAGGTTCCGGATTTCTTTGGACCCTGCCGGAATGTTTGGCGGTCATCAGATGCCTTCGGTGACCTCGACGGGTCGCAAACCTTCGGTTTGCTCCTCGCTTCGACCGCCGTGGGCGATCTCAGCGATCGCAAGTCTATCGACTTGCTCATCACCTCCACCATGACAGCAGATTTCATTCAGACAGCAATCTCGAAGTCCGCAAAGCGGATCTTCACCGCAGAGTTTACGAACGCCGCCGCGTATGATGCGATCATCGCAGAAATTACCGGCGTGGAAAATCCCCTCGGCCTTGCCGAAGTCGAGCTCGGGAAGCAGACCTACAAGACCTATGTCGGCTACTTCGACCCGAACACCTCCGAAATGACCGGCAAGGTCCAGGTCACCGCCTACAGCAGAGCTGAGTATTCGGCCGCGATCACCGCCCTTACCGGCAGTGCGGATCTTAAAGCAGCATTCGGGAACGGCGGTACTGCCGAGACGACCGAGATCGGTACCGAAGCAACCTGGAACGTCCGCATTTCCGCGAAGCTTGGGGCCGACACCTTCCAGATCAGTTTCAACCGCGATTCGATGACCGTTTCCGGCTATGCCGATGACGCAACGGTCGCCGCGGTCGATGCCTGGGCAGACACGAAGCCGGCCCTGAACTGAGGGAGGCAGGAGATGAGAATCTCCAGCCGGCTTCGGCGGCTTATTATGATCTTCCTCGGGTTTCTCATCATGCTCTTTGGGAAGCTCGTTGAAGAGGCGGGGACCTTTAGGTCCCTTAGCCAAGCAAGTTTTCGAAGGAAACTTGCGACTGCGGGTTGGACGCTAAAGGCGGCCAACCTTAACGGAGCAAGTCGATAGACTTGCGAGGGGTTCCTTGAATCCGGAAAGTAAGAGCGGGGTGAGCCGCAAGGCTCGCCCTCAGCAAAGCAAACCGAAGGTTTGCGAGTGTGGTGAAAAAAAATCACCCCGCGTTTCCTTTTTTTTATGTAAGATATTGTTTTTTTATTTGAGCCGATGACATCCCGAATCAAAATAACGTGGTGTGCGGTAATGCAGGAACTTTTTTATCGGGAAGGAGTTTGCTGGGTGTGGAAGCATGAGAAAAACCAACCGCGAATCGGCGCGAATCCGCCCTACGGGCGAGGCGAATCGGATTTGCTAATCCTCACTCTCACAAGTCTCGTTCCTCGACTTGCTCGCCCCTCATCGGGAACGTTCGGGCAAATCCTGTCGCCGCCCCAGCGGCTCTCATGAGAGAAAATTTCATTGAACAGTCCTAAAGTCGAAAAAGCTCTTTTAAAAATCATCTCAAAATGGGAAAAAAAGGAATACTGTTGGGAGCCGCTTTTGCATAACGAAATTGATGAGAAATAATATTAGGGAGTTATATAGATATCTTTAGTACTGGGATAATTAGCAGCTATGTTGTTATAGACATCTGTCGATGTAAAGTCAATTGATTTATTACTATATACACCGCCACCAAAGTGTGTCGCAGAATTATAGGTGATACTGACATCCGCCTTATTGCCTCCTTTTATCAATCTTCCAGTATTGTAAATTCCACCGCCATTGTATGCTGTGTTGCCGGTAACTTCAAGACCACCCCAATTATTAACATCAATAGTACCTTCGTTATAAATTCCACCACCATTACCATTTGAATTACTATTATTTTTTACGACAATACCTCCCCCATTCTCTATAGATAATCCTGAGTTCTCAGTAATTTCAAGAGCGGCATGGGTTGCAGGCAGCCCCATTCCATCTAATACCAAAGTACCATACTTAATTTGCGCATTCGATAGGTTAATAACAAATAATGCCGATTCATATCCCGGAGCGCGGATAAAATTGCCACCACCTTCAATCAATAATCGGAAAGAGTTCACAATACCCCCAATATTATCCTCGGAAATCAATATTGGTTCATCCCCAATAATGATAGGAAGATCATTAATGAATTTAATACCATTACCATCTTTTACAGCAGCATCACCTGTTGCCTCAGGATAATATCTGTGATACCACTCATTGAACGAAGCAACAAAGTCATCAATACTATCATAACCATCCTCTCCAACCACATAATAAATACTTCCAGTCGGTTGCACCACGACTATACCTCCTTCGATCGTCACCTTCCCGCTGAAAACCAGCGCCGTCACCTGATCCGTAAAATTCCCCACGATATTCACAAAATGCACCGTCGAATTAAAATCCGTCACCGTTATCCCCCCCGGACTCGGACTATCCCACTGCCCGTTGGTCGTATACACCCGGTACGACTCAAGAAACGGCAGATCCGTCCCCGACACCGGCGTGATTAGAGCCGTACTATTCGTCGCATTCACCTCGATCGTAAAACCCACCGACCGGTCATACACCGGCGTATATGCCCCCATGATCCCGTTCACCGAGATCATAACAAGCACGATCATAACAACGGACAACGCCAGCAGAAGAAACGTTCCAAGCACCGGACTCACGCCGCTGTCCGTTATTTTATCCATGAATCATTGTAGACCCGCATGGATAAATTAGTTTGTGTCAGACCCCCTCTCAGAAAAAAAGCACCCCGTACAGCAGAACCGCAAAAACCAGCATCACAACATCCCCCGCCCCCGGCGAAAACACCGGAACATACGTCCCTCCCGACACATACCCCCTTCGCGCCAGAACCGACGCCGAAAAAGCAGACCGCCGAAGCGAAAGAACCAGCAGACCCGCCCCAAGAAAAGGAACCGCACCTGGAGAAAACCTCTGCCCCTTGATCCTCAGTGCAGACCGCATATGAAAAAGATCCTCCCTGACCCCGGACAAAGCCTGGACCGACAGCTCAGCCGTCATCCCCAGATCAAACCCCATCCCCTGACCAAAAACCCGCACAAACAAACTCATCAGTTCACCAGGCAGAAGACTCGCCGAAAACCAGAAAGCCAGCAGCGCCAGAACAAAGATCTTCGCCCCGTAAAACACATCCCCGCCCGTAAAAAACAAAACAGCCGAAGGAAACAGACAAAAAACGACCAAAACCGGCAGCACCGTCCTCCAGGACAGACGGGCAAACGTCGTCTTCGCGCCAAACGCCAGCCACCAGCAGAAAACCGCCGCCGCTCCAGCCAGATCCGCAAAACACAGAACCGAAAGAAGCACCAGACTCAGCAGCCGAAACCTGATATCACTCACGAACCAGCCCTCCCCTCTCCATCCGCCAGGTAACCGCAGTTTGCGGCGCAAACTCCGACTCATGCGAAAACACGACCGTCATCCCCCGGCGTGCCTCGATCAGCTCCGTCAGGATCCCCTTTGCCTCCTCATCCAGCGAAGCATACGGCTCATCCAGAACTAAAACATCCGGATCCTTGGCAAACACGCATGCAAGCATCAGCCGTTTCAACTCCCCCCGGGAAAGCGAAAACGGATCCTGGCTTCCCGTCTTTGCGCCCAGAAGGGAAAAAACCGGCTCGGTTCCCATAACTCCCCACGAAGCCGCCTCCGCTGAAAGCGAAGCCCCGGTCACCTGATACTCGGGAAACTGCATCAGAAGGATCCGGGATCCGCAGTCCTCCAAAACGACCTGCCCAGAATCCGGCCGGATCAACCCGGCAAGAACCGAACCGAGCATCGACTTCCCCGCCCCGATCCTCCCGGTGACAAGATGCACCCCTGAAGAGAATTCTGCATCCGCACACAAAGAAAAATCCCCTCTTGTACAACGGACCGCGTCCAAAACCAGCCTCACAACCTCACCTCCGCCTCCGCATTTGAGAGCAGCGTCCGGGAATGCGAACTCCACAGAACATACGGGATCTTGCGCGAAGAAACAAACGCCAAAAACTCCTCCGCCGTCACAGGATCCAGATGTGAATCCGGCTCATCCAGAACCAGAAGCACCGGATCATCAATGATCGCGGCCGTGATCCCGACAAGCATCTTCTCGCCCCCGGAAAGCGTCCGGCACTCCCGATCCAGCAGATGCAAAATCCCCGCCTCCTCCGCGGTCTGCCGGACCCTTCTGTCGATCTCATCGGCCGGCAGCCGGGCAAACCTGAGCGTTGATGCGATCTCATCATACACGATCCCAAACAGCAGATGGCGGTCGGGAAACTCGCTCACATACCCGGCATTCTGTATACGCGGCTCGACGCCGTCGATTTTGACGGAGCCGCTGTCCGGCAGAAGAAGCCCTGAACAGATCTTGAGAAGCGTCGTCTTTCCGGCGCCGTTTCTCCCCGAAACCGCGGTGAGACCAGGCGGGATCCCAAGCGAAGGGATATCCAGGACCCCGTGACGGAGGTCTTCGATCTCAATCAAACAGCAGCCTCCCGCCTTTTCTCAGGCGCAGGGTCACCATCTCCGCCGCCGCGATCTTGACGGCATCGCCGGCGATAAACGGGATCACGCAGGTGATCAGGGCCGCCGGAAGAGAAGCTCCGGCTGAGACCATAAACCAGACGGTTCCGCAGAAATAGCAGACGAGGATGCCAAGGACCATCCCGGAAAGATCGGCGGCGCGGGTCTTTTTCGAAAAAAAGACGCCGGCGATAAACGCCATCGGAATAAAGCCGATCAGAAACCCGCCGGTCGGACCAAGCAGGATCCCGAGCCCCGAGGTCCCGTTGTGAAACAGCGGAAGACCAAGCGTGCCAAACATCACATACAAAGCGGCCGGGACGACGGCATACTTTTTCATCACCGATGCCGCCAGCAGAACAAACAGGGTCTGCAAAGTGAACGGCACGACAAACGGCACGGATATCCAGCCGCCGACGGTGATCAGCGCCGTAAACACCGCAGAATACATAAGAAGAGCCGAACGTTTTTCGTCGCCGTACATTGTTAACCTATTATCATACGGAGGTTAACGATAAAAAAGGATCAGATAAGATAGCAGTCGCCTGCTATCACGCGTTCGACCTCGCCATTATCTTTGTGGATAAGCAGAGCGCCGTGTTCATCAACATCGAGCGCTTCTCCCTCGAAGCTTTCGCGGATCGTGCGGACACGGACCCTGCGGTGCAGTGTGCGGGAAAGGCTTCTCCATTCGCGGAAGAGCGGCTCGGTCTCTCCTTTCAGGATCATCTGATACCGGCGTTCGAACTCCTTCAAAAACACCGCAAAGAACTGGGCCCGGTTCACTTCATGACCGAGTTCATCGGAAAGGGAGGTCACATACTGGGAAAAATTCGGCATGACTTTTTCGACGGAGACGTTCACGTCCACGCCGATGCCGACAAGACAGTATCTGATAATGTCTGCATCCGCGGAAAGTTCAAGCGTGGTGCCGGCGACTTTTTTGTCACCGATGAACACGTCGTTTGGCCACTGGATCAGCGCCGAGAGCTTGAACTCATGACGGATCACTCTGGTGAGCGAGATGGAGGCCGCGGTCATGATCAGAAACATCTGATCGACATGCAGTTTGGGCATGACGACGATCGTCGCCCAGATCCCGCCTTCCGGCGACATCCAGACCCGGTTCATCCGGCCAAGCCCGCCGGTCTGCTGCTCGGCGATCAGCACGGTGCCCGGCTGGACCTCGTCGCCGACTTCATGCATCATCTGCCGTGCGAGGGAATTGGTCGAAGGCACCTCCCCGAAGTGGTGCATCTCCTGACCGATGACTTTGGTCCTGAGATGGCGTTTCACCTCGTAAGGGAGGAGGAGCCAGGTGCGTTTTTTCAGCGTATAGCCGGTTTTTTCCGAAGCATCGATGACATACCCCACCTCACGCAAAAGATTGACATATTTCCAGACAGCGGTCCGGGAGATGCCCAGGCGTTCACTGATGACGGTTCCGGTGACCGGCTGGTCTATGCCGGCTTCGTCCAGAATATGCAGAAGATCGAATATTACGTTTGTCATGAGGGTGTGACTCCGAGATGGATATGACTTATTATGCCTTATGAAATGAATAAGATTTCGTTTGAAGACGCGGATATTTTCCTGATTCCGCGGTCCGGACCGCGGGAGATGAGAAAAAAAGAGGCCGGCAGGTCAAAACCGGACCGGGTCGCCGGCAGCCAGCAGCCGCAGAAAAGATTCGCTTGGATACTCGTGGGTGCTTGCAAGAAGGAGCGTGCCTTTGCCGATCCTGCACTCGACGAGGACAGGAAATCCGTTTTCGGCTGTCGCGACCGGTTTGCCCGGATACGACTCGAACCAGCCGTCAGCTGCAAACTTTTCGGTGTCATACCCGTCAAAAAGGCAGGACCAGGGCGAGGAGGCGTCGACGGTGAGCGAATGCTCCATAAATTCATAATGGTAGCCGACATCCTCAGGCAGCCAGTCATACCGGTTCGGCGAAGCGTCGGCCGCTCCGAAAACCAAAAGCCGGCCGCCTGCTTCCAGGTAGCGCTCGATCCGGCCGGAACATGCCCGCAGAGCCGGCAGAAGTTTCGAGTAGGAGGTGTTGCCAAATCCGGTCGGGACGATGATGCCGGTATATGTCCCCTGATAAAACGGCGCTGCAAGCAGCAGCGGGGTCACGGCTTCACAGGGACACGCCGTATCCTCGACGAGACGGTGGAACGTCATTTTGCTGTCCCAGAAAACGGCGATGCTCATCCTTTGATCACCCCGAGAGGTCTCAGCCGTGCAATGATCCGGGAGATTCCGGCGTCATGAACGGTTCTGACGACTTCGCTGCTGGATTTGTAGACTTCCGGGGCTTCTTCGGCGATGGCCGCCTGATTGGGCGCCCGGACAACGATCCCCTGAGCGAGAAGAGCCCGGGCGACCTCTTCGCCGGTCTGACTTTTTTTCGCTGAGGATCTGCTTTGCACTCTGCCCGATCCGTGACAGGTGCTTCCAAACGTCTTTTCCATGGCGCCTTTGGTTCCTGCGAGGAGATACGAAGGCGTCCCCATGCTTCCGGGGATGATCACCGGCTGGCCGCATCCCTGGAACTCGTGCGGGAGTTCGCGTCTTCCCGGCCCGAACGCCCGGGTCGCTCCTTTCCGGTGGACGCAGACGTTTTGCCGGACGCCGTTTACGTCGTGCTCTTCCCATTTTGCCACATTGTGGGCGACGTCATAGACAAGGGGCATCTCTTCGTACTCGATGCGGAATTTTTTCACGAAGAGTTCTCTGACGATGTGGGTGATGATCTGCCGGTTGGCCCAGGCATAATTCGCTGATGCCGCCATGGCGCCGAAGTATGCTTCGCCTTCCGGTGAGGAGAGCGGGGCGCAGGCAAGCTGGCGGTCGGGAAGTTCGATCCCGTAGGTATGGACGGCCTGTTCCAGGATCTGCAGATGGTCGGTGCAGACCTGGTGGCCAAGACCCCGGGATCCGCAGTGGATCATGACGCAGATCTGCCCTTCGGTTACGCCGAAGAGGTCTGCCGTTTCCTGATCCTCGATTTTGTCGACGGTCTGGATCTCGAGAAAATGGTTGCCGGAACCAAGCGTTCCGCACTGGGGGATGCCCCGCTGCCGGGCTTTTTTGCTGACATGTTCCGGCTGTGCGCCGTCCATTGCGCCGTTTTCTTCGCAGCGGAGGATGTCGCGTTCAGTTCCGTAGCCCATCATAACGGCATGTTTCGCGCCGTTTTCGAGCATGCCGGTGAGATCCTGCTGGGATAACCTACAAGGGCTCTTTGATCCGACGCCGGTTGGAACTGCCGTAAAAAGTTCTTCGATCAGACCGGGCATGTCGGGGATGTCGGAAACATGCAGGGGAGTGGTGATCATCCGAACACCGCAGTTGATGTCAAATCCCACGCCGCCGGGTGAGATGACGCCGGTTTCCGCATCGAAGGCGCCGACGCCGCCGATGGGGAACCCGTATCCCCAGTGGATATCCGGCATGCCGAGCGAACACCGGATGATGCCGGGAAGGGTGGCGACGTTGGCGAGCTGGGTGAGGGCTCCGTCTTCAAGCGTTTCTGCGAGGTTTTTCGAGAGGAAAAACCGTCCGGGGACCCGCATGCCCGGGACAAAACCCCGGGGGATCTCCCATTCGTTGGCGGCGGTCTGCCGTATCTGTGCGTTCATGATTGGTCAGATGTCGAAGATGATGATGAGTTCATAGCCGGTTTCTGTTTTGGTGAGTGAGAGGCCGGAGTAGGAGATGCCTTTTACGCCGGTGCCGCCGGCATGTTTTTGCCGGTCGAAGAGGACGCCTTGGACGGTTCCGGAGACGGAGGGTCCGACGGTGAGGGTGAACTTCTGGGGGACGAGGTACTCGGTTTCGGTGAGAAACAGCAGTTCCGAGAGAAAATTGACGATGAGTTCCTCGGGGTCTTTTCCGTCGGCTTGAAGGGGAAATGAGACGGCGGGCGTTTCCCGGGGATAATCGCCGTAGAGGGTCCGGGCAAGAGCGAATCCGCTTTCGGCAAAGAGGGATGACAGGTCGGGCGCGGTGATCCGCATCCGGATGTCGGCGGTGTGTTCCAGTTCTTCAAAAACCATAGTCGCCGTCTTCGAAGAGAAGCCGCGGGACCATGCTCATGGTGATCTCCGCGATCCACTGGATCTGATATTTGGAGATGAAGATGACATGGTTTCCGGCCCGGATGGGAATGTCGGATGATTTTGCCGGACGTATGCGTACCGGCATGAGGGCCGGGCCGCTGCAGGATGTGCTTATTCTGAAGTCCCCGCCGCGTTTGTCCATGTAGGTGATGACGTCATCCGCGACCAGTATATCCGAGAGAGGGACGGGACCCCCCTGTGCGTTATCCATTTCATATAGATGGGGGGTTTACCCTGAAAAAAGTTGGTACTGGATCCGGCCCGGGTTCAATCAGGCGGATTCAACGACCTGTTCCACGAGCTGGGCATACTGCTCTTTGAGCTGGTAAACCCCAAGAGCGCCGTCCTTGGTTTTGTGGGTCGACAGGATGCCGAGTTTTGATGCGACGATGCCTACCATGGAGGCAACGGAGTGGTAGGTCACGTCGAACTTTGCGGATAGTGCTTCGTGGATCTGGGGGACGGTCAATGATTTGGCCCGGATGAGCAGATGCAGAAGCGCTTTTCTGATTCCTGACTTGTCACGGGATAGATAGCTGCGAAGTCTTCTCTCAATCTCCTTTCGCAGATCTGTTGGTGAAAGCATGTTTTTTATTATGTATCTGTGTATATAAATAGATGCCGCTCGTGTGAGACAGTGTGTCCGGGTCTTGTTCTGCAGGTGAGCGGGTGTTTTTTCTCATGTTTCCACACCCAACATACCCCCTTCCGAATTTCATCCGCGGTTCTTTTTTCATCTATCCACACCCTCCCTTACCCCTTAACGAATTTCATCCGCGGTTCACCCTCTTCATGCATTGAAAAAACAACCCCGCAAAAATACGCGAATTTGATATGCAAGAAGATCAATAGAGTAGTAACTCATGATATACCGTTTGTATGAGTATCTGATCACCCGGGGCCTCACCGTATTTCCGCGGGAGATATGTTTCATGCTCAGTGACGCAGATATTCTTTCAGACACCGGAAAAGTGGAAGAGGTCCTCACCTGGACAAAAGAGTTTCCCGCTATCCAAAAGCTCATATTCCATATAAGCACGAACGATCCGGCAAAGATCGAAGAGCTCATACAGCCGGCATCCCTCGGCGAAAAAACCCGGGTCCATGTCAGCACTCCTGGTCATGACGTCACCTACGGCGCAGGAACGCCCGAGATTTTGATCGCCTTAGGAAAAAAAGGCAGAGAAGAGATCACCGACGCAATAATAAAGATCGCCGGAGAGGACATCGACCCGGATGACATCACCGAACAGATGATCGAGCAGCACCTGATCTTTCAGGTAAACCCTGACTTCGTCATAAAAACCGGCGGCAACCATCTCACCGACTTTCTGATCTGGCAGTCCGTCTACTCGGAACTCTTTTTCACCGACATCAACTGGGGAAGCTTTCGCAAAGTCGACTATCTCCGGGCGCTTCGTGACTACCAGATGCGGGGCAGAAGATTCGGCACCTGACAAAATCCCGGGGAAAACATCATATACCTTCGATTAATGAATAAGATACTACAACAATGTCATTTTCTATTCCGAAAATCCCTCAGTCAAAAGATCCGAGGATAAATCTCATCAGAGACATAGTTATCATTTTTGCCATTGTCCTGGGTGTAGGGGCTGCGTTGTTTGCCGTATCAGGGACCTGGCCCGCCATGGTGGCCGTTGAATCCCAGAGCATGGTGCCCAATCTGAACGTCAACGACCTCGTCTTTGTCGTGGAAGAAAACCGGTACGGCGGATTCATGACGGCAGTTGAGGCAAAGCAGGCGGGAACAACCTCATTTGGCGAGTACGGAGATGTGATCATCTACCGGCCAAACGGGATGACCGGCGTGACGCCGATCATCCACCGGGCGATGACCTGGATCAATGCATCCACGGCCGAGCAGGCGGGATTCACCGGCGAAGCGGCACATGCGGGATATATCACCAAAGGGGACAACAACGAGGCCTTTGATCAGGATGCGGTATTTCCCAACTACGGCAGGATGCAGCCGGTCAAAGAGGAATGGATCGTGGGAAAAGCCCTGTTTACGCTCCCCATGCTCGGATTTGTGCCGCTTCATATCTTTGAATCGGCCCTTGGGGTGATCCTGATCATCATCATCCTCGAAGTCGTCAGCAGAAAACTGAAAAAGAGCAAAGAGACCAAAGAGACCAAAGAGACCAAAACGAAAGGAAAGAGAAAATGAACGTTACCAGTATTCTGGAGAATGTCCTGGGAGGGGCCCGGCTCACCGAGAGCGAGGCGGCGTTTTTGTTCACCGTGAAAAACGCCGACATCTGGAAGATAGCAGAAGCGGCAGACATCGTCCGTGCACGAAAAAACGGCGATGTCGTAACATATGTCCGGAACATGAACGTCCACATGACGAACATCTGTAAAAACTGCTGCGGCCTGTGCGCATTCGGGCGAAAAAGCACCGATCCCGAGGCGTTCTGTTTTACCGATGAGGAGTTCCGGGAGCATTCCAGGGACGCATGCAAAAAGAAGGTCACGGAGGTCTCGTATCTTTCCGGGATCCATCCGGAGTTCAGAATCGAAAACTACGAGAAGATGATCCGGACGTTCCATGAGGAGATCCCGGGTATCCATGTCCACGGATGCAGCCCGGATGAGATCCTGTATGCGGCAGAACGGAGCGGTATTTCGACAAAGGAAGCGCTGATCCGGCTGAAAGCAGCCGGACTCGGGTCGGTCCAGGGAACTGCGGCGGAGATCCTTGTCGACCGGGTCCGAAAGGTCATCTGTGAGAAAAAGCTCCCGGCCGCCGAGTGGGTGCGGATCATCAAAGAGGCTTCGGAAGTAGGGCTCCGGGCAACGTCCACGATCATGTACGGATCGGTGGAGACGGCAGAGGACCGGGCGCGGCATTTGGCGATCCTTCGGGAGATGCAGGATGAATGCGGGGTGTTTACCGAACTTGTGCCGCTGTCGTTCCTGCACAAAAACACGCCTCTCGAGCGGGCGGGTCTGGTGGATCATGACGCGACCGGACGGGACGATATCCTTCTGGTGGCAGTTTCCCGGCTGTTTCTGGACAACTTCGCAAACATCCAGGTCCCGTGGTCGAAGATCGGCAGGAAGATGACCCAGCTCTGTCTGATGGCGGGAGGAAACGATGTCGGCGGCACGATGTTTGTCGACGCGCTCTCAACGGATGCGGGCGCGGGAGATGAAGCGGATTATTTCAGCCCGGAGGCTATGGAGCTGATGTGCGCAGACATCGGCAGGACCCTGCGGCAGAGAGATACGCTCTATAATCTCATCTGATCCCCCTTTTTTCAGCATATTTGAAAAAGACTTCCCGGATACATTCTGTACATAAACGGTCCCCGGGCGTTCAGGAGAGCGGCACGCCGGAAAAAGAAAAGAAAAAAAGGGAAGGGGGGGTTATACCTTTTTGACCCAAAGCCCGTGAATATTGCAATACTCACCTGCTTTGACTGCCTTTGCTGAAGTCTTTACCACCATCTCAGGTTTTTCCCCGGCAGAAAGGAACTTTTCATGCACGATATCGTCATCGGTTTTCAGGGCGATCCAGGTGATGAAATGTTCATCGATCATCGGATGGGGCGCCGAGCCGACCACGACTTTGTATCCTCCGGCGACCTCTTCGACGACCGGGACATGTTTTTCGACTGCCGCATCGGTGCTGTTTTCCGCAAGGAGCTCCATGGGCTCTCCGCAGCATACCAGTTCCCCGCGGCCGCCGTTGATCACTCTGACCGTGTTTCCGCAGATGTTACATTTGTAGATCTCTTTAGCCTGTGCCATAGTAGAATCTTAGGTCGATCTGGAATAAAAACGTACGTATCGGGGAATAAAAAAAGAAGATTCAGAGCGTTTTGTGACGCTCTTCGATCGAATCAGCCAGTTTGTGCAGAGAAGAGACCGCCTCTTCATCAGGAAGACCCTTGATATACACAGGTTCCAGGACCTCGGCCCCGAGCGGGGAAAGCATCTCGGCAAGATAATTCACGGCATTGGTTCCCCAGCCGTATGAACCGATCACGCCGAGATATTTTGCCTTCGGACGAAGCGCTCTGACCAGATACGCCGCGTTGACGGCCAGCGGATGCGGGCCGAACAGAACGGTCGGCGTTGCAAGAATGATGGTCGCAGCATCGATGATCGCACTGCCGAGAACACCGGAATCCGTCTCCAGAAGATTATACTGGTGAACCGGGATCCCGCGCTGCACAAGATCGTCGACCAAAAAGTTGACCATCAGTTTTGTGCTGCCGTGCATGGTGACATAGGCGACAACGACCGAATTCTTCGGCGTTTCGGATGCCCAGTCATGATAGAGATCCATGATCTTTGCGGGAAGCTTTAAGACCGGACCGTGACTCGGGGCCACGATCTCTGGCGCGATCTCTTCCACCAGTGCCAGCTGTTCACGGACCGCTGCTCTAAACGGCATCATGATCGCGGCATAATAGCGTTTCACTCCTTCCAGATACTCAGAAGAGTCATCGTTCTGGAATAATGTCGGCGAAGCGTAGTGGGTGCTGAGGAAATCCGTCGTAAACAGAACTTTGTCTTCGACGACTTCTGCAAACATCGTGTCGGGCCAGTGGACCCAGGGGGCAAGATAGAACTTCAGCGTCTTGTCGCCAAGAGAAAGCGTCTCTTTGTCCCCGATAACGATGAACCGCTCCTCGACCTCTTCCAGATGGTGCATCGCCATGAGGAGTCCTTTGCAGACCTCGTTCGTGACGACTTTGGCCATCGGATAGACTTCCAGAAGCAGCGGCAATAATCCGGAATGATCCTGTTCTGCGTGCAGACAGACGATATAATCCAGGGAATGCTGATCAGCCCGCATCAGATTGGTGATGAACTCCGCCTCTTCATGCGCTTCACCGGTATCAATAAGGGCTGCCTTTTCGCTGCCTTTTACGAGGTATGCATTATTACTGCTGCCCCTTGGCGTCGGCATGATCGAATCGAAGCACCGAAGATCCCAGCTGATCGTTCCGACCGCATAGATATTTTCAACAATCTCGCGGGCTGCCATGACTGGTTACACCTTTTTGAACTGCGACTTACCAGCGCTGCAGACAGGGCATTTCCAGGTGTCTGGAAGTGATTCAAAAGATGTTCCGGCAGGGTACATGATACCTGCGCCTTTTTCCGGGTCGTAGACATAGCCACAGACCATACAACGGTATTTGTCCATTTTGTATCAATCCTTCCTTAGTTTCTAAGGCATTACAATAATTTGATCCTCAGGTTTATAAGCACTTCCTATAGGATAATTTAGACGTAACATTAACATCTGCAAAAGCCAATTAACAACTACACTATGGCGAGTGTAAGTCTTCGAAGATATGGTCAGATCGCTGATGTTTTAGTCAAATACGGGTTTGGTTACTTCATCAATGAGATGTTTCCCGGATTTATCAATACGAAAAAAGCAGCCGTGGAAGAGTTCAGCGGCTACTCGGCGTATGTCAGGATCCGGATGGCGCTTGAGGAACTGGGTCCCACGTTTGTCAAGTTCGGTCAGCTCATGAGCACAAGAACAGAACTGTTCCCTGCCGAGATGATCGACGAACTGTGCAAACTCCAGGACCGGGTGGGCGTTGTTCCGTTCGATGAAGTCATCCCGACCCTCGACGAATATATTCCCGACTGGCGTGACGTTTTCACCTCGGTCGATCCAAAACCCCTCGCCGCCGCCTCCATATCGCAGGTCTACCGGGCCGTCATGCAGGACGGAACGATCCTCGCACTCAAGATCCAGCGTCCAAGGATCACCGCAAGGATCGAGCAGGATGTCGTTCTCCTCCGGTCCATCGCCCAGCTGCTCGAAGACAAACGCCCGGAACTGCGGATCTACAACCCGGTCTCGCTCGTTGATGACTTCACCACGCAGATCAGAAAGGAGCTGGACTTCACCCGTGACGGAATGAACGCCGAACGCCTTGCCCGAAACATGAAGTTCTCCGGCATTCCGGGGATCAAAGTCCCGAAGATCTACTGGGACATCTCCGGAAAAGAGCTGCTGGCAATGGAGTTTGTCGCCGGATGCAGGAGCGACGACATCGACGCGATCCTTGCGATGGGCATGGATCCAAAAGATCTGGCAAGCCGGGGTCTGAAAGCGTTCATGATCCAGATCTTCCAAAACGGGTTCTATCACGGTGATCCGCATGCGGGAAACCTCCGGATCTCCCCGTCCGGCGACCTGGTCTTCCTCGACTTCGGTGTCTGCGGGGTCGTGATGAAGGATATGCGGAACAAATTCATCTCGCTGATCCTTGCTCTTCTTTCGGCGGATACTGATCTGACGATCCGCTATATCAAAAATCTGGGTGTCCAGATCCCCTCGACCGGGATCGACGAGTTTCGAAGCGAACTGTATCTCGCCCTTTTGGACTACAAAGAGATGGGCGCCCAGGTGAACTTTTCCGGTCTGCTTGGTTCCATCCAGGATCTGTTCCAGAAAAACAACATCCGCGTTCCGGCAAATATCATGCAGCTGTTAAAGGCCCTGATGCTTGTCTCCAACGTCGCCTTCACGCTCGATCCGGATCTTGAGTTCACCAAAGAGGTGGAACCGTTCTTAAAAAAGATCGTTGCCGATGATATGCGGGATCCCGCCAACATTCAGAAAAAGCTGCTGGACGCCAAAGTCAGACTCGAAGATCTTGCCCGCGTCCCGCGGCAGCTCGGGTCGGTCCTGGAGATGGCTTCGGAAGGCAAACTCAAAGTGGATATCTCCGCAAAAGAGGTGACCGATCTGAGTAAAACGATCGAAAGTTCGGTCGATAAACTGGTGATCGGTCTGATCCTTTCCGCGATCGTGATCGGCCTGTCGCTTGTTATGATGAGTCAGACCTTCACCTCGGAATTTCTCCCGGTGATCGCCTACATCGCTGCGGTCCTCGTGATCATCGTCATCTTCTATAAGATGCGGAGCCGGAGCAAAAAACACGAGGATTGACCCTCTTTTCCCGGCAATCCGTGACAACAAGTATATCAAAGAGAAGGGGCGATACTATTAGTTATACAGTACTCTTCCGGAGTTAACCAATAATGACACATAGTACATTGAAAGAGAAACTTCAGGCTCTCGGTATAAAACAGGTCCTTGGGTATCTGGACTCCGATCCTGAAAAAAACATTCCGAAACTCCTCAAATGGGTGGAGTTTCTGGATAAAAACAACACGCTGGAAGGTCCTCTTCCAACCGTGAAGCGGGTGCTTTCCGATAAGGACGGGGTTTGGTACAAGTTCATAACCGATCTGTACACCGACATCGATCCTTTTGTCAGGAAAAAGATCTTCGAGAACTTCATCGTCAATGCCGTTGTTCTCGGCAGAGACAAGAAGATCAAGCTGAGAGAGGAAGAGGGATGCAATATTCCCTGGGCGATCCTGATGGATCCGACAAGCGCCTGCAATCTGAAGTGCATCGGGTGCTGGGCGGCTGAGTACGGGAACCGGATGAACCTGACCCTTGAAGAGTGGGACTCGATCATCGAGCAGGGAAAAGCTCTCGGTACTTACTTCTTCCTGTACTCGGGCGGCGAACCGCTTGTCCGGAAAAAAGACATCATCAGGATGTGCGAAAAACACAGCGACTGTGTTTTCCTGTCGTTTACGAACGGCACGTTGATCGACGAGGCATTTGCTGACGAGATGCTCCGGGTCGGGAACTTTGTTCCGGCGATCAGTATCGAAGGGGATGAGGCGGCGACGGATGCCAGACGGGGAGCCGGCGTGTATGCCAAAGTCATCAAGGCGATGGAGATCCTGAAACAGAAGAAACTGCCGTTTGGTATCTCCTGCTGTTATACGAGCGCCAACACCGATATTATCGGCAGTGACGCCTACATCGATGATATGATCGCCCGGGGAGCGAAGTTTGCCTGGTTCTTTACGTATATGCCGGTCGGTCTGGACGCCGTTCCTGAACTTCTCGCAACACCTGAGCAGAGGGAGCATATGTATCACCAGGTCAGACATATCCGTGCGACCCGCCCGATCTTTGCGATGGACTTCTGGAACGACGGCGAGTATGTGAACGGCTGTATCGCCGGCGGCAGGTTCTATCTCCACATCAATGCAAACGGCGACATCGAGCCATGCGCATTCATTCATTACTCTGATGCGAACATCAGGACCCACACGCTTCTCGAGGCATACAAATCCCCGCTGTTTATGCAGTATCGCGCAAACCAGCCGTTCAATCCAAACCATCTCCGCCCCTGTCCCCTGCTTGACAATCCGGAGAGGCTTACTGCGATGGTGGATGCTGCCAAAGCAAAGTCCACGGATATGGTGAATCCGGAAGATGTTCATGATCTGATGAAAAAGACCGTTCCCGCAGCAGAGAAGTGGGCGCCGGTCGCCGCTGAACTCTGGGTAGAGAATCGTGCGGAAAAGGCTGCGAAGGCTGCCTGTCCCGGCGGCTGCGGATGCGGGTGTAAGAACCCGGACCGCAAATAACCAAACTCTTTTTCAAATAGGACTTACGTGGTGTACTATCTATCGAAAAAACTGATGTGCGTATGAGATGTACTTCGATTTCGTGTATGGTATTAGTGTCGACACAAGAGAAAAAATCAACCGCGAATCGGCGCGAATCCCGCCCTTCGGGCTCCCAGAATCGGATTTGCTCTTCCTCACTTTCGCAATCCAGCTTCGCTGTCTTGCTCATCCCTTCATCGGGACCGTTCGGGCAAATCCTGTCGGCGCTCCAGCGCCTCCCGTTATTGATTTATCTCTTGATCTTACGTAGTGATTGACAGTAAAATGGATATTTTCACATATAGTAATGCCCAATATGCATCTCTCTCACGGGAGCCGCTGGGGCGGCGACAGGATTTGCCCGAACGGTCCCGATAAAGGGACGAGCCGTCGTGTTGATAGCGGGTTGGACGCTGAAAGCGGACAACCTTAGCGGAGCAAGGCTTTGCCTTGCGACTAGACACGACGGGCGAGAGTGAGGTTAAGCAAATCCGATTCTGGGAGCCCGAAGGGCGGGATTCGCGCCGATTCGCGGTTGGTTTATCTCATGCTTCCACACCCAACCTTACCTTTCCCGAATCGGCGCCGCACCAGCACCGAGTAAGTCCGATTCACAATTTTTAACGTGTCGGATGATTCACTATAGAATCATCAGTATGATCACGTTTCTTGCAGGCATTTGTATCCTCATCTTCGGCTATTTCTTCTGGAGTAAAGTCGCGGAAAAAATATTCGGGCCCGACGACCGGAAAACCCCTGCACTGAAGAATCCGGACGCGGTCGAGCGTGTTCCTCTTTCCAGACGGCGGAACATGCTGATCCAGCTGCTGAACATCGCCGGGATGGGGCCGATCGTGGGTGTTGTCCTTGGGATGAAGTTCGGGCCGGTCGTCTTTCTCATCCTCCCGGTCGGCAACGTGATCGGCGGGGCGATCCATGACTATTACGTGGGGATGATCTCGGCCAGAAACAATGGTTCCGATATGACGGGCCTGGTCGGCAAATTTCTCGGCAGGACCTCAGGCGCGATCTTTCTTGTTCTTGTGATCCTTTCACTTCTGCTTCTTGTTACGACGTTTACAAACATTCCGGCAAATTTCATTCTTCTTCTGCTGCCCTTTGGGCCGGCGGTTCTGGTCTGTGCGGTTGTCGGGATCTTTGTTTATTATATCATCTCGACGATCTTTCCGATCGACAAAGTGGTCGGGAGAATTTATCCGGTATTCGGCGTGGCATTGATTCTGGTCACCGCCCTTTTGTGTTTTGCCTACATCCCGTTTGCTTCGTCTATTCCTGACCTTGTCCTGACGCCGGCAGGGATCACCGAAGCATTCTCCGCCCATCCCGGCGGCCAGCCGATCGTGCCGATGCTTTTTATCACTATCGCCTGCGGGATCCTGTCCGGGTTCCACGCGACCCAGTCGCCGATCACATCAAGGACGATCACCTCGGAACGCGAAGGAAGAAGAGTATTCTACGGGATGATGGTCGCCGAAGGCATCATCGCGATGATCTGGGCGGCGGGCGCTTCGATCATTTTTACGCTCAGACCCGAGATGCTTGCGTCAGCGAACGGCAACGCGATCATCTTCGAGATTTTGGATCTGGTGTTCCCGACGTTTCTTATCGTGCTCGCGATACTCGTTTTGATCATCCTCGCGATCACGAGCGGGGACACGGCCCTTCGTGTCATGCGGACCTCGGTCGCGGGCCATTTCGGATTCGATCAGTCGACGATGAGAAAGCGCATTCTTCTGGCTCTTCCGCTGGTTGCCGCGATAACCTTGCTTCTGTTCTGGTCGAATCTGATCCCTACCGGGTATGCGGTCCTCTGGAACTACTTTTCCTGGTTCAATCAGGTGATAGCTTCGTTTGCGCTGATGACGGCGACGGTGTATCTGATCAGTAAAGGAAAACCGTTCTGGATCACGATGATCCCGGGCGCCGGGATCCTGTTTGTCGTGATCTCGTTCATACTCTGGTCGAGTCCGGAGCATCTTGCCGGGGTGCCGTTTGGGATCGGGATGCCTCTTGAGATGTCGTATCCCGTGTCAGGCGCCCTGACCGCGGCGGTCTATTTCTTTTTGGTCAGGCAGGGACGGAAACTGCGGGCCGACACGGCCTTCTCGGCTGATGAAGCGTAGATCCGGTTTAATCAATGATTGCGGCGTGATCTCACGGCAGGGTAAAATAATTACCCATAAATAATTCTTTTTCCAATAGAGATGACATTTCATCAAAAATGACTATGTTGAAGGCCTCTCTATGGCAGAAACTAAAGAAAAACCCACACAAAACACAAAAATCTTCGTGTCGATTATTATAGGACTGGTGCTTGCCGCCTTCCTTCTGGCATATGATGCGGGATTCTCTACCCTCGGAGAAGGTACATCCCAGTATGCCGTTCTCATCCTGCTCCTTGCCCGGATGATGATTGCCTCAGTTATTCTCTATCTGTTTACGATCACCGGAGTCTTCGAACGTCTGGTTTCCGGAGAAGCAAAACTCACGGATCTTGTCTGGACAGCACTCCTGACTCTGGGGATCTCCCTTTACGGTAATTACGGCGGGGTTGAAGTGAACGGGGTCCTGGTAAACTTCCGTGACGTCGGCGCTATTCTCGCCGGTCTTCTTGGAGGTCCGATTGTCGGTACGATCGTAGGTCTGGTCAGCGGATATCTGCGGTTCCTGCAGGGGGGCATCGTCGCCGTACCCTGTATGATAGGGACGATTCTGGCAGGTTTCCTCTCAGGTATTGCGATCCGGTTCTGGCAGGGAAAACTTACCATCCTGCGTGCAGTTATCATTGCACTGATCGTAGAACTCCTGCACGTGATCGTCGTTTTCCCCATCTATGTATTAAGTATGGGAACGATGACCACTGAACAGGTCCTCTCTACGATTGCATTCTGCGTACCGGTGATGTGTGTCGTCACTCCTCTCTGTGTTGCGATTTTTGCCTTTTTTGTCCGCAGATACGCGTGTCTCGGCAGAACCGGCATCGAAAAGTTACGCTGGAGCAAACTCACCCGCAAGTGATCAGACGGGAAAAATACCCCGTCCCGTATCTTTTTTTATCAGGAAACCGGGAGCGTGCCCCAGGTATAATATGCGGGAACGCTCAATACTACTTATATGCTGGAACTACTGGTGACCATAATATCAGCCGCGTTTACCCTGATAATTATCCTGGATCCCCTTCTCTCGGTCTCGATGTTCATCAATCTCACCAGAGATCTCCAGAAAGCCGAGATGATCCGCCAGGCATTCGTCGCAACAGGCGTCGCCGGCATTCTCATGCTGACATTTTTGATATTCAATAACCTCCTCTTCGATCTGCTCGGGATCGAACTCGAAAGCTTCAAAGTTGCCGGCGGTATCATCCTCTTTATTCTTGGTCTGCAGATCGTTCTGGGTCTGGAGATCGGCGGTTCTTCGGCCGGCCACAAAAACCTTGAAAGCAGTGACCGGATCGGCAAAAAATCCATGGCCGGCGTCATCATCGGCACGCCGGTCATGTGCGGGCCGGGAACCATCACCACCGTCATGATCCTTGGCGCACAGGACGGCATTCTTCTGACGCTCCTCGCTGTCATCCTCGCTCTCCTGTGTATCTGGCTGATCCTCATCTTCTCGGCGCAGATCAAAAAACTCCTCGGGGAGACCGTCCTCGTCATCCTCTCAAAGATCGTCGGTCTTCTTTTGACTGCTATCGCAGTTCACACGATCTGGACCGGGATCCTCGGCCTCATCAGTCTCTCGGTCATCTGAACATGGTCATCTTCACCCCGAACCAGACCGAGTTCCTCGTCTTCGATCTCGAAGCATTCGTCCCGCCGGCCGACCGGAAAAAACGGACCGGCGCTTCCCTTGCGGTAAATGCATTTCGGGAAGGTCACACCCTTCTCGGCGGCGTGGTCTACAGCGGGCTCCCGCTCGCCGGCGAAGTCACCAACGATTATGCCCATTTCTGGATGTGGCGCGAAGGAAGCGAAGAAAACGTCGTGCTCTCACTCTATCAGGTCTTTGCTGAGATGTGGGCGCGTGTCAACACCAAAAAAATGATCCAGGCGGATCCTGTGGTATGCGGGGTCGGCATATCCACATTCGACATGCCGTTCCTTATGGCAAAATGTCTCCAGTACAACGCGGCCGCGCCCGAAGAGATCTATGAAACCCTCGGCAAATGCCGGATCGTCGACCTCTCCGTCGCCGGGATAGGATTCGTCAGGAACCAAACCCCTATTCTGCATCCCTGTTCCCACAACCAGCTCGCCGACGCCCTCCTGCCCGAACGTGAGCAGAAACCTACCGGAAAAAAAGTATGGGATATGGTCGACGCGAAGGATTACAGCGCCGTCGAACGAAGGTGTGAAGCCGAAGTCAGGGAAATGGTCGAGATCGCCGACAAAATGCTGCTCAGCTGTCGATATCCCCGTAATACGGTTTGATGTCAAGGACCGGGGTATTGTCAAGCGCTTCAAGCCCTTTGACGGTAAGGACCAGATCATTGACCGACGTGATCGTGACAAGCGTGAGGGAGATCGGATTGGGCCTGACCGGCGCACGGGTCGAAAAAACGCCCCGCATTTTCCCGTCCCCGTGACCATGCGGCTTCACCTTCAGAATATCGCGTTCTGCCCGGTCGAACCAGCACAAAACAAAGACTTTGTCCCCTGCACAAAGACCAGAGAGACCGTCCCGGTATTTTTCGTAGATCGTGATCCGGCTCGGTTTGTCGGTAAAGATCCCCTGCCGGGGAGCATCCTCTTTGGTCTCAAACGGCGAATGAACGATCCCGATCGGGACGCACTCGATTCTCTTCTGCACCGGGCGGGAGGGGCGTGCCAGCAGATCAAGGGCATTATTGCATAACCAGTCGCAGGAACCGACATAGGGATTCTCCCGCGGAACATGCGTGTAGGTGACGCCCGCAAACACCGATGCCAGAGATCGTGCCTTTTCATACAGGGGAAGAAGATCCGGCGACCGGACCGCGTATCTTCCGGTCATCTGGGAGATCATCAGATTGCTGTCGGAAAAGACCGCCACTTTGGTCTCTTTCGGGGTGCAAAGCCGCGCCGCCCGGCCAAGAGCCGCATTCAGGGCCGCATACTCGGCCGCATTATTGGTTGCCCGGCCGAGGGTCAGCACATCCGATTCCAGCACATCGTCTCCCCGCAAAATCAGCCAGGCTGCTGCGGCCTGTCCGGGATTTCCCCGGCTTGCTCCGTCGGTGTAGATCGTCAACTGGTCCATGGAATAGTAACTCGACCTATACTTTAATTAATTTGCCTGTTAGAGTATAGAATATGGACACAATCACCATTCACGTAGGAACCCACGGGCTGACTGCGTCAAGCAGCTTTCCCGGCGGCAACATCTCCCCGAAGATCGAACTCCAGGGTGTCTCAAAGGAAGTCCAGTATATAGCAATGGTCGTTCAGAACAAGTCCGGCGGCGAGAACACCAAATGTATCTGGACCGTCTGGAACATTCCCTCCGTCGGGTACATCCCGCCTGGATACGACGCCGGACCTGCGCCGAAGTTTCCTTTCCCGGCAGTCCAGGGACTCAACGACTTCGGCGAGCATGCCTGGCACGGTCCGTCGCCCGGCCTTGGGATCACCGACCGGCTCCTTTTCCAGGTATTCGGCAGGGTCGAACCGCTCGTCATTGCGGCAAATGCGAAAATGGATGAGGTCATCGAGGCGCTTCGTGATGGAAAGACCGTCGCGCACGGCAGTCTCGAAGTAGTCTATCAGGGATAACACCCCTGATTTTTCCACAGCCGCTCCCGTCAGCGGCTGCAGAAAAAAAAACAGTATTGAAGAGGGTTTGGTATCGATTATTCTATTTGCAGAAGTTTGAGAGCGATCAGATCTTCGTAGATCTTTTTTACCGCACGCTGGGCGTCGGCCGTTTTCTTCCCGCCGGTGATGATCAGTTTTCCCGAACCGAAGAGCAGAACGACCACTTTCGGATCATCCAGCCGGTAGACGAGTCCGGGAAACTGCTCGGGTTCATACTCGATCTTGTCAAGATTGAAACTCATGGCGATCTTGTTGAGGTTGATCCGGCTGCCGAGATCCGCCGAGGTGACGATGTTTTGGACGGTGTAGGTCGGATTGTCGATGATCTGGATCTTTAGATCCTTTAACAGGGCAACGAGATACTCCAGTCCTTTGGTGAGGTTTTCCAGACTTTTTGCACCGGTGAGAACGACTTTTCCGGATCCAAAGACCAATGCCGCGATCTTTGGATTCTGCATACGCAAAACGACTCCCGGGAAACGCTGTTTATTATATTCCGCTCCCGGAATCTGGGCGGCCAAGGCCACCAGGTCCAGACTGTCATTCACCTTGGTTGATGCAACGATATTCTCAATCTTCAGTGAGTCTTCGGGAAGGTTTGACATATTTATAAGATATTACAGGTAAGTATATAAATACTCGTGTGACCTGCTTAAAAAAAGAGGGGGGAAACCGGCTTAATCGTATTCACGCCAGGTGTGTTTGCACTTTGTGCAGCGGAAGAATCTGACCTCGGATTCATCAGCACTGCGCAGCTGACGGAGCCACCACTCGGCCAGGCCGTGACCGCAGTTCGGGCATTTTATCGCGATCGTAGGTTTCGTTCCGATATCCGCGCCTTCTTCCACGATGAGGATGTCGTTTTCCTGCATGTACGCGACTTTTTTCATCTGCTCCTTATTTTCGGCGGTGATGGTTTCGGTATATCCACATTTTGAACAGCATAACTGGCCGTCCTTTGATTTCATCAGCTTTCCGCATGTTGGGCAGAACATCATAGAATACACTATTGGTTTTTCAACGTTAAATACTCTTATGGGATCCGTCAGTCCGGGTGGCAAACCCATTTATCCGACTATGCCCTACCAATAAGCATCTAATATGCTGGATACCCTTATACTCTGGATCCTTATCATCAGTCTGACTGCATTTCTTCTTACGCTGATCCCGGGAAAACATGAACGATTCACCGCGATCACCGGGTGGATCCTTCTGGAGTTCAGCTTTCTTCTGATGCTGCCCGCCCTTATCGAAGAGGGGAACATCTTCTACCCGGTCATGGTGATAGCCGGTCTTCCGCTCATTTATATTACGGTCAGGCGCCTGACTGCCGGTGATGTGCGGATCCTGCGGCTCACCTACGCGGCCGCGGTCGGCGGGATCGTGTATGCTCCGTTCGCCCTGATCACCGAACTTGGGAACTGGCTGATCTCCGTGGTCGTGTTCTGTATCCGGGCGGTGTTCGATATGCTCAGCTTCCCCTACATCATGGCCGGCTGGGATATGTTTGAGTCGGTCTGGGCCGTTCCCGGTCAGACCTACGGATACATGGATCAGATCATCCTCGGATGCACCGGGATTACGGCGGTCGCGATCCTTCTTGGAGTCATCGCTCTCACCAAGACCTCGTGGAAACAGAAGATCGGTCTGACGTTGCTGGTCGCGGCACCGATATTTATTATAAACATCTTCAGGAACGTGTTTGTGATCATGGCATACTTCGGACAGTGGTTCCCCTGGTTTGAGGAGGAGCTCGCTCATCCGACGATCCCCGGGTATGCAAGCTTTTTCTGGTCTCACAATGTCATCTGCGAAGGAGCGGCGTTCCTCCTGATCCTCGTGATCGCCTACCTGCTCTTCAGGTTTTCACCCGGACTGATAAGCAATATCAGAGAGATCCTGTTCATCTACCGGGACGATCTGCGTGCCCTGCTCGGCAGAGGTCAGCGGAAGTAACCATGGACTGCCCGTTCTGCAGTGACGACGCCTGTCTGTTCGGCAATGATCTCGCCTATGTGAAATGGGATCTCTATCCGGTCTCACCGGGTCATGTCCTGATCATTCCCCGCCGGCATGTTTCTTCCTGGTTCGACCTTACCCCCGCCGAACACGCGGCCGTGAGTGAACTGATCGGCCGTGCGAAGATCCATCTTGATGCGGCGTATTCGCCTGCAGGTTACAATATCGGGGTGAACTGCGGGGAGGCGGCAGGCCAGACGGTCATGCACGCCCACCTGCACCTCATCCCGAGATATGCCGGTGACGTTATAAATCCGCGCGGGGGCATCCGGGCGGTAATCCGGGCAAAACAGGATTATCCTCAGGCAAAATAACGCAGTTAATATAGGATGAGCGGGATTAACTAATAATTATATGTACAAATCCATCGACGAAATAAATGAGCGTATTCGTGATGGAAGTGTCCGTGTGGTCAGCGCTGAAGAGATGCCGGATATCGTCGACGAACTCGGCGTTACCGGGGCACTTCGTGAAGTGGACGTGGTCACCACCGGTACTTTCGGCGCGATGTGCTCGTCCGGGGCATTTTTGAACTTTGGTCATCCCGAGATCCCTATCAGGATGGAGAAGATGTGGCTCAATAATGTGGAAGCATATGCAGGCATTGCGGCCGTCGACTGTTATCTTGGAGCGACCCAGGAGTCGACCACCAGAAACGCGGAGTACGGCGGGGCCCATGTCATTCAGGATCTGATCGCCGGAAAATCCGTGGAGCTCCATGCACGGGCAAAAGGGACCGACTGTTATCCCCGCACCTCCATAACCAACGAGTTCACGCTCCAGGAACTCAATCAGGCAATCATGGTCAATCCGAGAAACGCCTACCAGTGCTATAATGCAGCCGTGAATATGAGCGACCGGGCAATAAAAACCTATATGGGCTATCTTCTGCCTTCCCACAGAAATATCACCTACTCCGGCGCCGGGTGTCTCTCTCCTCTTCCAAACGATCCGACCTTTTCCGTGATCGGTTCGGGCACTCCGATCTTTATCGGCGGCGCAAACGGCGTCGTGGTCGGGGAAGGCACGCAGTCATCACCCGGATCGGGATTCGGCACCCTGATGACCGCAGGAAACATGAAGGATATGTCTCCTGATTTTATCCGCGCCGCCACCATGACCGGATACGGCGTCACGATGTATGTCGGCATCGGCGTTCCGATCCCTCTTCTGAACGAGGAGATCGTGCAGCATACCGCGGTCCGCGATGAGGATCTGAAAACGAGCATCGTCGATTACGGCACGCCGTTTCGGGACCGGCCCGTGATCCGCGAGGTCACCTATGCCGAGCTGAAGAGCGGATCGGTCGAGATCGACGGAGAAGAGGTCCGCTGTTCTCCCCTCTCGAGTTATAAAAAGGCACGTGAGGTCGCAGCCGAGCTGAAGGTCCGGATCGAAAAAGGCTCCTTTACGATGGCTCATGCTTCCCGGCCGATCGATGCCGAAAAGAGGAACAAACCCATGGCGGAGAAGGGGTATGTCTGTCATGTGAATGAGATGATGGTCGCTAAATTCGTGACGATCACCGGCGGCGAAAGCGTCAAAGAGGCGGCGAAACGTCTGCTGAAAGGCGAGACGAACCATCTGCCGGTTATCGACAGGGAGAACCGGCTGATCGGTATCGTCACAACGTATGATGTCTCCAAAGCATTTGCAAATGATGAGCAGGATATGACCGTTTCGGAGATCATGACCAAAAACGTCATCACGATCGGTCCGGACGCGCCGGTGGATTTTGCCGCCCGGATCCTTCAGCAGCACAACATCGGCGCCCTTGTGGTGATCGACTCGTCCCGGCATATCCTCGGGATGCTGAACTCGTATGATCTCGGTGATCTTGTCGGCGGGAGGGGACGAAGATGAAGCTGATGGTCGAGTTTGACTCCGACGGGGTCCAGTACCCAAACATTGCCGCCGCTATCCTCCGGTCAGGCGTGATGGTGAATGTGGAACGCGCCTTGATCGACGGGGATGAGGGCTGGGCGCTCCTCGATGTGGATGATAATGATGCCGGCAGATTCATCGCGGCACTCACGCGAAAAGGGGTCACGATCCGTATTCAGAAGGACGCGGTTTCCCACAACCGTACAGACTGTGTGGACTGCGGACTTTGTATCAGCATCTGTCAAAAGCAGGTCTTCTCCTTTGACGAGAACTGGCAGCTCGTCGTTGATTCCGAGCGCTGCGTCCTCTGCGGAAGATGTGCGACCTACTGCCCCCAGCGGGCGCTGAGCATCCAGAAGTAACGGCTCACATGATCCGCGAAAAGTTCGCATACCGCGAGACGATCACCACGATCCTCGCCGACGATGTTTGTCACATCGAAGCGGCAAAGGAAGGGATGATCGCGGCGCGGACCAGTCTTGAGCGGTATCTTTTGGCCGATCCTTTTTTTCAGATGAGTTACGGACCCGTTCCGGCATCCGCCGGCTCCCCGGAAACGGTCAGACGGATGGCGGATGCCGCATTTGAAGCTGATGTCGGCCCTATGGCCGCGGTCGCCGCATCGATCGGCTGGGCGGGTGTTTTGGCGATGCGGGATTTGGGCGCCGCGTTCGGACTGATCGACAACGGGGGGGATATCGTACTGTTTTCTGATCGGGACGTGCGTGTCGGGATCTACGCCGGGTCCGCGCCGTCTTCGGGAAAAACCGCATTCATCATCCCGCCGCAAAACGAGATCCTCGGGATATGCACATCCTCAGCGACCGTCGGCCCTTCGGTCTCCTTCGGGATCGCGGACTTAGTGACCTGTTTTTCCCGTGATCCGGCGAAGGCCGATGCCTGGGCAACCGGACTCTGCAATATACTTACGCCGGAGAACTTTGACGAGGTCATGGAACAGGTTGCCGGATCCTCGGTCTCTGCCGTCTATGCGGTGATCGGGGACTGGATCGGCCAGTGGGGGGATCTTCCAAAGATCGCCGCGGCAGATGTCAGGTATGATCTTATCACGAAAGGTTAGGCGCACTGCTCTTTTGCACACTTCACCGCTTCCCGGTAGGCGCCGGGACCGGAGAAGGCTTTGAGGAACTTTTCCCCGTTCCAGACCGCGATAAAAAAGAGCGAAGAGTTCTTATCGAACCCGAAGATCAGCTCCGCGAGCTCCGCGTTTCCGATCTTGATCCCGCGGAGGATCTGTGAAGAGGGCTGGAGCAGCAGACGTTCATAGATCTCGACTGCGGGTTCCTCTTCGAAGGCGTAAAGGTAGGTCTGAAGAGCATTGGTCAGATCCGATGTGCAGAGCCTGACCGCAGTCTCTTTTGGCAGGCCGCGAAGAAGTTCCGCGAGGACGAAGTCGTCATCCCCGGACGCTTCATACAGTTCATCGGCCAGAGAGTCAAGCTCGGAGTTGGAGGTGTACGCCATATAAGGTACTTTTCTGTTGTGTGATTCAATAAAGTATAATGTCTCTCTCCTCCTAATTGTTAGGACATGAGAAATGAGGACATAGACTGGGCGCTCTTTCATTGTATCCCTGAATGCGGGAACATGACGGTCGCCGAACTGGCAGAGCGTTCACTGTTTTCCGTGGAAGAGATAAAAGCCTCCCTTGCACGACTCGAGAAAGCCTGTCTCATTCACGTTGCCGGCGATACGGTCTGTGCTCTCTCACTCAATGATATGTTCATACTGAACGAAATCAAAAACGCCCCCTCAGATATCTATATCGAAAACGGCGTTATCAAGGTCCGAAAATGAATCTCAAACCTGAATCCTATATCCTCAGAATAGGCCATCGTCCCGAAAGGGATCAGCGTGTCACCACCCATGTCGGTTTAAGCTCCCGCGCTCTGGGGGCAAGCGGCATGTATCTTGCAGCCGATGATGCCAAGGTTGCTGACAGTATCACGGATGTTGCAGCAAGATTTGGCGGGACCTTTTTTTGCGAAAACAATGTCAAGTGGAAGTCCTGCATCAACCAGTTCAAAAAGAGCGGCGGCAAAGTCGTCCACCTGACCATGTACGGTCTGCGGCTTCAGGACGTTATCGCCGATATCAGAAAGGAGGAGAAGGTCATGATCGTGGTCGGCGCCGAAAAAGTTCCGGGCGATCTCTATGAACTTGCCGATTACAATGTCGCGGTCGCAAACCAGCCGCATTCGGAAATTTCGGCTCTTGCTCTCTGTCTGGATCATCTGTATGAAGGCAGGGAACTGGATCTTGCCTTCCCGGACGCCGAACTGGAGGTCCTGCCGACAAAGATCGGAAAGACCACGATCAAACACGAGCACGGGAACGAAGAAGAGCTATGAAGAGCGTTCTTGTCGCCGGATACACCACCCGCCATGTTGCCGCATCGGCCTCACGTGCCGGGTATGATGTCTATGCAGTAGACCATTTCTGCGACCAGGACCTGATCTCGTGTACGAAGGATCATCTCGCTTTCGATGAGCTGGACGAACTGCCGTTTGCCGTTGACGGGATGCTGGAGAGGTATGACATCGATCATGTCGTGACCACATCCGGCGCGGAACTTCTCGAGATGCCGCGCCGTCTTGGAACTGTGGCAGATGTCGCGAAACGATTCATGGACAAGGGAAAGACCCAGGACTTTTTTGAGGAGATCGGCGTACCCGTTCCCCGCAGGCTGGAAAAGGGCGAGTACCCGGCGATGATGAAGACCCTTTCCGGCGCCGGAGGCTGGCGAAACGCCTGTGTCCGTTCGGATGCGGAACGCGGGATCTGGGAAGAGTTCGTGGAGCATGTTCCCTGCATGGCGCAGGAACCGATCGCCGGACAGCCGGCAAGCGTTTCCTGTCTCGGGACCGGGACCTCGGCGCTGGCTCTTTGCGCAAACGAACAGATCCTTCGCGGCGGGGACACCTGCGCCTATGCCTTCTCCGGTTCTCTCACTCCGTGCAGACATCCTCTTGCCGGACGGATGATGGAGCTTGCGGAAAAGATCGTGGCTGCAAGCGGATGTGTCGGTTCGGTCGGGGTGGATTTTGTTCTGACCGATAAGGAGGCTTACGCCATCGAAATAAATCCCCGGTTTCAGGGAACGGTCGAGACGGTGGAAAAGGCGCTTGGGATCAACCTTTTTTCCCTGCACGCCGATGCATGCCTGGGCATCCTGCCGAAAAAACGCCCGGATCCGGTCTGTTTTGCGGTCAGGCGGATCCTCGCCGCCCCCTGCGATATAACGATCAATGCCGATCTTTCCGCGATATCTGCAGACATCACCGACATTCCGTATCCGGGCACCTCCTTTGAAGAGGGAGAGGTGATGTTTTCCGTGACCGGTTTTGGCAAGACCCGCGAAGAGGCGTTCGCCTCGCTGGATAAACATATTAGGGATGCACTCCAACTTATTAAGGAATGACGGTCATCACAGAAGAGCAACTCGGGAATCCGGCAATCTATCAATATCTGCTGAAATTAGTGGGAGAAGAGGGCCTGGAACTCCTTCGCCGCTGGTCAGACGTGGAATACGCGCGCAGGTGGATCGAGGCAAAACTGAGCAGTGAGGATCTCAAGGCATCCGACAAAGCGCGGTTCCTGGCCGAGTCCCGGCGTTCCGATGAGGAGCTCATCGGTGCAGAACGCAGCGATGAGGAGATCGCCGAACTTACCGGGATCAATCTGAACTCGGTTCGTCACACTCTCTATAATTTATACGAGCACCGGCTTGCCGAATACCGCCGGATCAAAAACAATGAGACCGGCTGGCTGACCTATCTCTGGCTTATGCGTATGGATCATATGAACATGGTCCTGCGTAACGAGATGGAGGTCGCGGCAGGAAAACTTGCCGGGCGTCTGAGATATGATGAGGCAAACGACTTTTATCAGTGCAAGAACTGCGGGATCACGACGACCTTTAATAACGCCATGACGACCAACTTCTCCTGCCCCCATTGTGGGACGATGCTTGTGCATTTTGATGACGAGCTGATCGTTGCTGCGCTGAAAAAACGTCTGGCCAAGATGCAGACCGCGCTTGACAATGCCTGAATATTCCCATACTCTTTTTTTGGCCGGCTGTGATGCCGGAGTCGTTTCCCACTGCGAAAAAGTTGCCGCGGTCGCCGCACGCTATAGCGGCGAGTCGGTCGATTCCGATCTGGTACATGCCGGGGCGATGCTGCATGACATCGGGAGATCGAAGACGCATTCAATCAAACATGCCGCGAAAGGGGCGAAGATCTGCCGCCGTCTGGAACTTTCCGAGGATATCGCCAAAATCGTCGGAAGGCATACGGGCGCCGGTCTGACCGAAGACGAATCCGTTCTTCTTGGTCTGCCGCCGGTTTCTGCGATCCCGGAGACGCTTGAGGAGAAGATCGTAGCACATGCGGATAATCTGGTGTCCGGATCGCGCGAGGTGACGATCTATGAGCGGATGATGCAGATCGCGGATCTGCCTGCCCGTTCGAAACGAAAGATCTGGCGTCTTTCGATGGAAGTCGAACTGCTCGCCGAATGATTTTTTTCCAATTAATGGAATATCTTTAAGGGATTTACTTATGGATAATGCAAAAAAAGCAGTAGCTGCGTTTTCCCAGGGGTTAAACTGTGCACAGTCGGTGTTTTCCTCATTCTCGAACGACCTCGGTGTCGATGAAAAGACCGCAAAGAAAATCGCCGGAAGTTTCGGTTCAGGCATGCGGTACGGCGAGGTTTGCGGCGCAGTTACGGGTGCGCTGATGGTGATCGGTCTGAAATACGGGGCCTCCACTGCAGAAGATGTTGAAGCAAAAGCGGATACGAATGAAAAAACCGTGGAATTTCTCGATGCGTTCAAAGCGGAAAACGGCTCGATCCTCTGCCGGGACCTTCTTGGATATGATATCCTGAAGGAGCATGAACTCGCGATAATCAAAGAGAAGGGCCTGTTTAAAACGATCTGTCCCAAGATGGTGGAGTCCGCATCCGTTATCCTTGAAAAAAAGCTGGGCGAATGGGAAGCAGACGAAAGAAAGTAATCCCCATACTCTAAATCTTTCCACGACCCATACTGTTTATCATGTTATGGCAGCCGCTTAATGTTGAGTCGTGGGTTTCGATGCGCCGCGGCTCATTGGCCGACGTAAAGGAATCGGTCGAAGCAATAATCGGGGATGTGCGGAAAAATGGCGATGCGGCTCTTTTTGCGCTGACGGAAAAGTTCGATAAGCAGAAGCTTTCCTCGCTTCAAATCTCGCAGGAAGCGATCGATGCGGCATATGATGAGGTCGATCCGGCCCTTGTCCAGGCGCTGATCGAGGCCGAGGCACGTATTAGCCGGTTCCATGAACTTCAGATGGATAAATCGCTCTGGCTTGAGGAGACGGAACCGGGGATCACGCTCGGCGTGAAGACAACGCCTCTTGACCGTGTCGGCGCCTATATTCCCGGCGGACGGGCGGCGTATCCTTCCACGGTCCTTATGACAACCGTTGCGGCCCGCGTTGCCGGCGTTCCTGAGATCGTTCTTTGTACGCCGCCGCCGGTACATCCGCTGACCCTTGTCGCTCTCGACATTGCCGGCGTGACGGAAGCCTACTCGATAGGCGGAGCCCAGGCAATTGCAGCGCTGGCTCTTGGAACGGAGACGATCCGGCCGGTCCAGAAGATCGTCGGCCCGGGAAATGTGTTTGTTACCCAGGCAAAGATGCTGCTTCGCGAATATGCGGAGATCGACTTTCCGGCAGGTCCAAGCGAGATCGGCGTTCTTGCGGACGAGTCGGCAAATCCCGCGTTCATCGCAGCTGATATCCTTGCCCAGGCAGAACACGATCCGAACGCGGCCTGCGTTCTGGTGACCTCGTCGGAACGGATCGCTCATGACGTCGGGACCGAGATCGAAAAGCAGATCGCGTCCGCCCCGCGCCGGGAGATCATGGAAAAAGCTCTGGCCCACTCAGGCTATGTGATCGCCGGTGATTTGGATGAAGCGATCGATCTGATGAATGAGATCGCTCCGGAGCATCTTTCGATCCAGACCGTCGATCCGCTGACGACGCTTGGAAAGATCCGCCATGCCGGCTCGATCTTCATCGGCCCATACACGCCGGTGGCCTGCGGGGATTATGCGTCCGGAACGAACCATGTTCTCCCTACTGCCGGCTATGCAAAGAGTTACTCGGCCTTGGATGTTCACCACTTCATGAAACGTTCGCAGGTTCAGATGGTCACAAGGGACGGGCTGGATTCGATCGGGGACATCATAGAACTACTGGCCGGAGCCGAAGGACTTGCCGCCCATGCCGCGTCGGTAATGATCCGCCGGTCCTGAACTTTTTTTTCTTTTTTCCAGCGCCTGGTGAAAGATACGTTTCACTGCCGACGAAACATCTGCTGAAAATAGATCCGCGTGTACAAATCCAAAAAATAAAGCAGAGCCGGCTTTTGGAGAAGTGAGAGAGTGCTTCTCCGGCCGGCTCTGTAAATGGTTTTTTCCTGTAACTGCTGATGAAGATTATTTCTCTTCGCCAAACACGTTCTCGTAGATCATGTCCGAGCCGGTTGCATTCAGGCGGGCGCGCTCGTCGATTTCTTCGGCGAATGCAAGGACCGGGAGTTCCATGTCCATACCCGGTTTGTGACCGAACATCTTTTCAAGCTCGACCTGCTGGGCGTGCATGAAGAGTGAGTTCGGGATGTTCTGCGGGCAGATGTCTGTACACTGACCACAGTTGACACAGGAGTCGGCGATGTGGGCGAATCTGATCATCTGGAACATGAAGTCCGGCGGGACCTGCCCTGGTCTGACAAGGTGGGGCTTCTTGGTGGAACACTCAACACAGTAGCAGATCGGACAGTTTTCAATACAGCCGTAGCATTTAATGCAGCGGCCGGTCTCTGCCATGATGTATTTCAGACGGTCGGTGCCTTCACCGATCGCGGCGAACTGCGTTTCCTGGTTCTTCTTGCCCATCTTGATCATGACGTTTTCGATCTTGTCACGGATCTCGAGGCCTTTCTCTTCAGGTGCGGAGGTTGTAAGGACGCCTGCTTTGACAGCGCCGTCAAAGATCATTGCGCCTTTGTCGGAGCAGATCTCAACGAAGGTTGCCTTGCCGGCTTTCTCGCCGATAACACCCCAGTTACCGCAGACTATATCGGTCTGGCGGGGGATCTTGGTTTCGCAGCGCTGACAGTTCTTTCTCCGGCCAAGACCTTCCTCTTCGAGCTCATCGATCTTGATGCCTTTGTGCTGACCGTCTTTGGTCATGACGATGAACTGTCCCTTGTCGATCTCTTCTTTGACGACGTCGTTGGGGTCGATCCCGTACTTTTCGGTGATCATCTTGCGGGCGAGAACCGGTGAGACGGATCCTCCGCAGTTCAGACCGATCATGACGATGTTGTCAAGGTTGATCTGCTGGCGTTTTGCAAGCTCGTACATTGCCTTTGCGTCGCAGCCTTTGCAGGTGACGGCAAGTTTCATGTCTTTTGCACCGTTGAGGTACTTCTTGATGAGCTTGGGCAGCAGCAGGGTTCCGCAGTGGAGGGAACCGGCAGACTTTACGAGGTCAGCCGGATCGGTGATCACAACAGGTTCGGCATCGAAGACATCGGCGCCTTTCTGAACAGTGAGTACTGCATCTACGATCTTGCTTTCAAGCAGGTACTTGAGGATTGAGGTTACTGCTCCGCCGCATTCGCCTTTGATATCGGATACGTTGGTCCATGCGTAGAACATATCGCCTTTTGCTGACATTTTTAGGCCTCCTGGATCTTTTCAACCTTTATAGCACATGCCTTGAACTCCGGGATCTTACAGACCGGGTCGAGTGCATTGTTGGTCAGCATGTTTGCTGCGCACTCAACGAAGTGGAAGGGCATGAACATGACGCCTTTCATGATGTCAGGGGTAACTCTTGCACCAACAACGACTTCGCCGCGGCGGGTCATTGCTTTGATCATTTCGCCGTCGGCAATACCGAGGTCGGCTGCATCTTCGGTGTTGATCTCGATCCATCCGGTCGGGACTTCGTGGTCAAGACTGCCGGATCTGCGGGTCATGGTACCGGTGTGCCAGTGCCACAGGCAGCGGCCGGTGGTAAGGATGAACGGATACTCTGCATCCGGAACTTCAGCAGGTGCTTTCCATTCGCATGGGAAGAAGATTCCAAGTCCGTCCGGGTGGGAGAACTTAGCTCCGTGAAGGATCGGGGTTCCCGGGTGGGTCTCTTCGGGGCATGGCCAGTGGAGGGCTTCGGGTTTGTCGAGTCTCTCGTAGGTCATTCCGCGGTAGGACGGGGTGAGCATTCTCATTTCGTTGAAGACATCTTCGGAGGTCTTCCACGGGAACTGTGCTGCGTAGCCCATCTTTGCTGCGACCATTGCGATGATTTCCCAGTCGAGTTTTGCTTCTCCTGGCGGGTCCTGTGCCTTTCTCCATTTCTGGACACGGCGTTCGGTCGAGGTCTGGGTTCCGTCACGTTCTGCATAGCAGGTTGCCGGAAGAACGACGTCTGCAAGCTCTGCGGTCTCAGTGAGGAAGATATCCTGGACAACCATGAACTCAACTGCCTCAAGGGCGTGTTTGACGTGGGTTAAGTCCGGGTCGGAAAGCATCGGGTTCTCACCCATGATGTAGAGTGCTTTGAGCTCTCCGGGCTTGTCGGTCAAGATATCCATCATGACAGTAACTTCGTAACCGTTCTTCGGTTCGCAGATACCATCCGGGAAGCCCCATGCATCTTCGAACTTTTTGTGTGCTGCCGGGTCAGTGACCTTCTGGTATGCAGTGAAGCTGACGGGGAGTGCTCCCATATCGCAGGCTCCCTGCACATTGTTCTGTCCGCGAAGTGCGTTGACACCGGTTCCGGGGCGGCCGAGGTTGCCGCAGAGCATCTGGATGTTGGCGACAGAGTGAACGTTGTCGACACCGACTGTGTGCTGGGTGATACCCATGGAATAGAGGATAGCAGTGGCGCCGGAGGTTCCGATCCACTCTGCTGCCTGCTTGAGCTGGGCTGCCGGGATACCGGAGATCTTCTCGACATTTTCAGGCGAGTAGGTGTCCTTCATGACGACAGCTTTCATTGCTTCGTACTCTTTTGTACGGTTTGCGATGAAGTCCTTGTTTTCCCAGCCGTTCTTGATGATGATCTGCATCAGACCGTTGAGGATTGCCACATCGGATCCGCTGCGGAACTGCATGTACAGATCTGCCTGCTTTCCGGTCGGCGTGAAACGCGGGTCGGCGTAGATGATCTTTGCACCGTTCTTCTTGGCCATGGTGACACGGCGTCCGATCAGCGGGTGCTGTTCAAAGGTGTTGGAACCAAGAATAAAGAGACATTTTGACTTCTCGATATCGAGAATGCTGTTTGTCATTGCACCGGAGCCAAAAGAGGTTGCGAGACCGGCAACGGTGGAGGAGTGGCACAGACGTGCACAGTGGTCGATATGAGTCGTCTTGAACACACCACGAGCAAGCTTCATCAAAGCGTAGTTATCCTCATTAGAGGTTCTGGCGGATGAAAGACAGGCAATCTCGGAGGGTTTGAATGTCTTCATCTTCTGTGCGATGTAGTCGGTTGCTTCATCCCAGCTTGCCTGAACGAACTTTCCGTCCTTCTTAATCAGAGGGGTGGTAAGTCTGTCGGGGCTGTTGACGAACTCATGCGCATACATGCCTTTTGGACACAGTTTACCTTCGTTGACTGGTGAACGGGTGAAGGGAGTTACTCCTACGGTTTTTCCGTCACGGACAACGAGGTTGAATGAGCAGCCGGTTCCGCAGTACGGACAGGTTGTCGTTACATACTTCAAATCAGTCATTTGTAAAACCTCATATGAATATAGGTTTGAAACTGCGCATATTAACCTTCATGCCGAACTGGTATTATAAGTTAACATTAACTATTGTTAGTTTACCTGCTAACAAAACACCCTTTCAAAATCTAAAATATATTTACAAAAATAAATTATAAACACAAATGTTTGATTATCAATATACGGTCAAATTGGGCCGGTTTTGTCAATACGCGCAATATAATGGCGAATTCCAGATTTCAAAGCGGACAAAGAATATTGGGATTTATCGAAATTCAGGGAATTTGCCGCGGTTTCAAATATTTTTGTGATTATTATCGGTGGGTTTGACAAATTCAGGGTGCGCCGCATGCCAATCAGCTGATTTTATTTTATCATGCAGGATAAAAGGGTTATTATAGTATTCAGGTAATAAATTATCTTTGTGCCCAAACCTCTCCTTACTGATCGTCAAAAGATGGTGATTCAATACCGTAAGGATGGTTTGACCCAGCAGGAGATCGCCGATCTTCTGCAGACAACCAGATCAAATATCAGTCTGATCCAAAAATCTGCAAATGAAAACATCCGCCTGGCCAAAGAGGCCCTGGCATATGTGTACTCTCAGAACTCCACGCTGGTATGCACCCTTTCTGCAGGCAGCGAACTGACACGGGAAGCCTACACAATATATAAATCAGCCCGTCAGCTCAATATCAAAGTCCAGTATGATACCAGTGCACTGATCAATCGGATCATGCTCGCGGTCCCGGAAAAGCTTGCAGGGACCGCGGTAAAAGAGGATATCAACATCTATCTTAATACGACCGGGATCATCTACGTATACTGATCCTGCGGCAAAAACGCTATTTTACGACTCACTCCTCTGAAAACAAAAGTATGCGCTGCTGATGGATCGGGGAGAAATCCGGCGGTTGAGACCGCGAGGCTTTGAACCACGCTGATATATCAATTGTTTACCAGAATACACTCCCAATATGTTTCAACAAATATGGGGAAAATATGTGAAAAACTGTGAATTATTTTAAAAATTATAGTTAAATTATTGTGTTTTACTTACTTAATTTATTACATCTCTATTTATTAGATGCCTGATATACGTTATTACGTATGAAAAAATTAGTGTCCGTAATGGGCGTATTCCTCATTCTGTTCGCAGTGATCTTTGCAGCAGGATGTGTGACCGCCGATCAGCAGGAGCCCACGCAGCTCAAAATAGCGACCACCACTTCGCTTTATGATACGGGACTTCTGGACGCCGTCCAGGATTATTATCTGGAAAAGTTCAATGTTGATCTTCTGATCACTTCCCAAGGTACTGGAAAAGCTATAGCCTCCGCCAAAAATGGTGATGTAGATGTACTTCTCGTCCACTCTCCGGCTCAGGAAGCAGCATTTATCGATGAAGGATATGGTGTCAATCACCGGGGCATTGCCTACAACTACTTCGTCATCGTCGGACCCGCAGCCGATCCCGCAGGCATCGCCGGCATGACTCCCGAAGAAGGAGTTGCCAAACTCAAAGAACTCGGCGAAGCAGGCACATCAGGCATCGTCTTTGTTTCCCGCGGCGACAACTCAGGTACCCACTCTGCAGAAAAGGCCATCTGGAAATCCGCAGGATTCAACTACACCGCCCAGATCACCGGATCCGGACCCTGGTACAAAGAGACCGGCGCCGGTATGGGCGACTCCCTGACCACCGCAGGTCAGCTTGGCGCATACATCCTTACTGACGAAGCAACCTATCTTGCCTACAAGAAGAACAACAACCTCCCGCTCGAGATCATCATCAATGAAGGTGCAACCCTTCTGAACAGATACACCATCATGACCATCAGCCCGGAAAAGTTCCCGAACACCAATCTGGTTGACGCAACTGCCTTCACCAACTGGCTGATCTCCGCAGACGGACAGAACTTCATCGGCGCCTTTGGTGTCGAGACCTATGGTAAAGCTCTCTTCACGCCGATGAGCACATTAAAGGACAGCACTCTTCCGCCGTTCAACATCGACTGTAAAACGCCCGTAGTTGCACCGTCCGCGTAAGAACACAACCCCATCTTTTTTTTTAATCTATACCGCATAGGATAAACACACATGGGAGAGATCAGCGACGGATTTATCGAAGCCGTAACACTTATCGTTACTTTGAACCCGGAGATCCTGGAAATTGCCGGCAGAAGTCTGTATGTTTCCGTTGCGGCAACCCTGGTCGCGGCGCTGGTCGCCATCCCTCTTGGCGCTCTTATTTATTATTATGATTTCCGCGGCAAACGTGCCGTCATCAATATCGTGCAGACCTTATATGCTCTGCCGACCGTGATCGTCGGACTGCTGGTCTATCTTCTTGTCTCCTATTCAGGACCCCTCGGCTCCTTAAATCTCCTCTATACGACCAATGCGATGATCATTGCCCAGGTCATTTTAGTCTCCCCGCTGATCATCGGATTCACGGTTGCCGGCCTTACGGGTCTGGATAAAGAGATGAAATACACCACCCTGGCCCTGAATGCACGCGCTTACCGCGCCCTGCTGACCCTGGTGCGGGAAGCGAAGTTTGCCATCCTTTCTGCAGTCGTGCTGGCATTTGGCCGGGCGATCGCCGAAGTCGGGGCCGTGATGATGGTTGGAGGAAACATCCGGCACTTTACCCGGACCCTGACGACCGCCATCACGCTCAACACCTCTATGGGGGACTTTGCCATGTCGATAGCGTTGGGAATTATCCTGCTGACGATCGCCCTGATCGTAAACCTCGGTGTCAATGTACTTCAGCATTATAACGGGAGGGTGAAGGATGAGTGAAGATATCCTTACCGTCCGCGGTCTTGCAAAAAGCTACAGCAAAAAAGAGGTCGTCCGCCCCCTGGACCTCTCGGTGAAAAAAGGCGAGATACTGGCGATCATCGGACCATCCGGCGCCGGAAAAAGTACGCTGATGCGGATGATGGATACGATCGAACCGCCTTCACAGGGGGAGATGTGCATCTTCGGTGAACCCGTAACCAAACACTCGGTGCACAGGATACGGGGAAGGATGGGGATGCTGTTTCAAAAGACGGTGCTGTTTGACCGGACCGTCGCTGAAAATGTCGAACTGGGTCTTTCATACCGGCATCTGCCTAAAATAGAGAGGGGAGAGAGGGTCGCCGCGATCCTGGAACATATGGGTCTGAGCCGGTTTGCAGAACGCGGGGCACGTACCCTTTCAGGCGGCGAAGGTCAGCGTATCTCATTTGCCCGCGTCCTGGTGACCCGGCCGGAGATCCTGTTTCTGGATGAACCAACGGCAAATCTGGATCCGGTCTCGACCCGGATCCTGGAAGAGATGATCATCCGGGAAAACCGGGAAAACAAGACGACAATCATCATCAACACCCATGATCAGGCTCAGGGTCAGCGGCTCGCCGACCGGATCGCCGTGATGATGGACGGGACATTCGTCCAGATCGGATCGGCTGATGAAGTGTTTTATCATCCAATCAGCGGGAAGGTGGCAAAGTTCGTCGGGATTCAAAACATCTTCACCGGTCATGTCAGAGACGGGGAGGTCGTATCTTCTCAGGTCAGCTTCTGTCAGGTCCCCGTATCATTGGCGGGGAACGTGCAGAACGTGCAGATCATGCTGCGCGCCGAAGACATCGCTCTTTCGAAAACAGGGATCACGGGAGACCGGAGATCCGTGTCAGGCGTCGTCATCTCATCGGCCAGGTCAGGGGCTTTTCTGGAGGTCAGTGTGAATGCCGGCTGTCTTTTCACGGTCATCGTGCCGTTCAGACAGACCGGGGATGTGTATGCTCCCGGGGAACGTGTCTGGATCGGCTGGCGGTCTGATGTGGTCCATGTGATACCCGATACATCATAACCATCAAGAGGACAGCGTGTCAATATACTATTCAGATGGCACAACCTCTTTCAGAAGATGCGATTTTTGCGTGCGGCAGAAAACTCCTGATCGCTGAAGGAAAGATCTCCTTCACCGTCAGCTCCGACGGGCTTGAAGTGAAGTTCCCGACGACCCGCAAGATATCTGCCGAACTGGATGTGCCGCATTATTATGTTCTCCCCTATTTTGCCGGACTTGAAGCGAACGGGTATCTGACCCGTACCGAACGGGTAGGCATCTTTACAACGCCTGCGGGATCGCGCCGCCTCTTTACCGGCGTATCGGATGAAGAGCTCAGCGAGATCGAGGGGATCCTTGGAAAAAAAGTACTGGATGCTCTTTTCGAGAGGGACGAATAGAGCCGGCGCTCATAAGCTGACGGCTGTTTTTTCCGGTCAGATAAAAAAAATATCAAAATTTTATCAATAAAAAAAATCAGAGTTTCTGTCCGCATTCCGGACAGAATTTTGTTCCCGAAGGAACCGCGGCATTGCACTGCGGACATTTTCGCAAGGTCTCAACTTTCGTGCCGCACTCCGGACAGAACTTCGCCCCGGGCATGAGGGCTGCGCCGCAGTTTGTGCAGGCCGATTTGCCTGCAGGGACCATCTTCTGTCCGCACTCCGGGCAGAACTTCGTGCCTGCAGGAACTTTTGCCCCGCAGCTGCTGCATGTCTCCATATTCTCTGCCGGATTTGGCTCTGCTGTCTGGCCTGCGCCCGGCTGGCCGCCGAAAGGAGCCGGCTGACTTCCGGCGCCTGCCATCCCCTGTCCCATCATATTTCCCATACTCATTCCGGCACCCATACCGGCGCCCATCATGGCAAATCCTGATCCTTCGCCTCCTTTTGCAGCGCCCTGTCCGATGCCCTCAATGGCTTTTCCGGACTGATACTGGATGTAATTCACCCCGAGTGCCGACATCGCCCCGCGCTTGTTGATCGCTTCCTGGACCTCTTCGGGCATGTTGATGTTCAGGCCGGCGAACTTCATGATCTTGAGACCATAGACCTCAGTCTCGGTCGTCAGTTTGCCAAGGCAGAGCTGTTCGATCTCCTGCAGATAAGCAGGCATATCCAAAACGCCCATCTGTTTTTTGGCCTTCAGTTCGCCGAGGGTATCATTCAGAATAGTGACGATCTGGGACTTGAGCCAGTCAACGATCTCTGCCGAGGTCGTGATCCCTTTTGTTCCGACGAACTGGGTGATCAAAAGAAGCGGATCGACGACCTTATAGGAAAACTGGCCGAAGATCCTGAGCTGGACAACGCCAAAGTCCACATCGCGGAATGCGAGCGGCTGGGGTGTTCCGAACTTATCCCGGAACTCACGCTTCTGGGCCCAGTAGAACTCACCGATCTGGACATTGCCGACCACGGTCCCGAGAATGTTTTTCAGGACAGGAATATTCTGCGTCGTCAGGGCGTACCGGTCGGGCCGGTCGAAAACTGCGAGGGCTTTTCCGTCACGGAAAAAAATACCGTATTCGTCTTCACGGACGAGCACGTTATCGTTCCACATAACGTTTCTTGGGAGCCGCCACATGACGTTCTCACCTTTCTGATCCTCGACCCAGTAGAAACCTTTTCGGGAATCTGCACCTTCGATGTCAGAACCCGAACCGATATTCTTGTTTGTTTTAGAGAAGAATGCCATCAGAATGCACCTATTCCTGCCATATCTACGCAGCGTCTGTCAAATATCACGGTAAATTCACCAAATCCTTCCCGGATCTCGCGAAGAAGGGAGGCAGTTTTCACAAAATTCCCGGTCCCGGCACTGCCGGATGCGGCCTTTGCCAGGTCGCCAAGCCCGCGGATCCCGTCGATCAGCGCGAGATCATACTCGTAGAGCGCATTCAGCTCGGTCTTTTTGATCCGGGCTGCCGGCGAGATGCCGGTGTATCCCTGTTCTGCGTGACGGATCTTTGCCTCGGCGGTTTTTGCCTGGGAGATCACGGCTGCCAGATCGTTCATGAGATCGAGTTCGAGCGCTCTGGATGCTGACTCGCGGGTCATCTCCAGAGGCAGAAGAACAGTGTTTTTCAGTTCATCAGCGATCTGCTGACGAAGCATCGAGTCGGCGATCCGGATATCCTCCTTTTGCCGGTATCCGCGAAATCCCGGGATACACAGCTGGATCTTTTTGATAAGACCCCGGTCTTCCTCAACTTTGTCTCGTAAATCTACTGTCATAATCCACTTATTTTTTCAATATCAGGAAAAGTATGGCTCCTGCCGCCACGATCACCAGTGCTGCGCCGATCAGGATCGGGGCAGTAAGAACCGGGAAAACTGTTGTCAGCAGTCCCTGGACGAGGAGGATCACTCCTGCGAGGATCAGGAACAGGGGAAAAACCGGTGAGACCCGTTTGCCCATGAACATGGCAAGACAAAGCGAGATCACGCCGACTCCCGTCAGAAAGATGCCTGTACCTTCCCAGAATCCGACCGCCGGTACAAGATATGTCACCAGAATGGAAACACCAAGCATCAGGATGACTGACGCCCATATCAGGTGCATGCGTTTATCTTCAACATCACTCATGAGAGATACCTAATATATATGTATCATTGATTTTGTATGCAGGCAGATAAAGCACTTTGGTGCTGTTTATTTTAAAGTCATACTCAAGTGTCTGCAGGGTCCCGGGGATCTCCGTTTCATACCGAAGGAACAGGAACTCCGCATTCTCTCCGGCGATCCCCTTCTCCATCGTCATTACCGCACGCTTTGCTCCTTTGAACCCGGAAACGAACGTGAGTTCCGGCTGATCGAGCGTGAGATCCATGTTCCATTTCCTGCAGGAATCTTCGGGAAGTGCGGCGGCGCAGACATAGAAGTCCCGGGTGCCCCTCATCTGTTTCCTGTCGGTGATAAACCGGGAGATCCTGCCGCCGGAGATGCTCTCTTTTTTGACATTCAGATCAGCATTCACGATCCAGAAGGGAACATAGATAAGTTCCTCCGACCGGTTTTCGGCCGGGGCGGCGATTGAGTAGGAGACATCTCCTACGGTTCCGTCTGCAAACAGACTGATCCTTCCGCAGTGACTGCAGGCAAGCATCATGTCGCGTTCCTTGGATTTGAGCGGCGCACCGCACCCCGGGCATTTTAGTTCTTTTAACAGCATCTCAGATCACCTTTATTTGAAGTAGTCATATGTTTCATTGTAGATCGGCTGTACTTTTTTCTGGGTCCTGCCTGACTTCAATCCTTTTCCGTTCACTGCTCCCTCAAGGATCTCATCACCGTATCTGAACCGGTTATAGAAGTAGCCGAGAAGAGCGACGGCGGCCACGATCCCGACAACGAGAACGCCGATACCTACATCTGTCCCTTCGGTCACGATCGCAAGACCAATACCGAACCCTGCAAGTCCGCCGGAAAGAGCGCCTCCGATACCGGCAGCGGTACTTTGGCTGCCTGCATTTCCCGGCGCCCTGCCCGAGACGACCCGTGCGGTGATTCCGTCCACGGTCGCAAAGTAGGTCCGGCCCTCATAGGAGTATCTGACGATCCAGAAGGGATAATAGACCAGCGTGAATGCTTTCGGGAAGAAGAACGACTTCGAGAAGTAGATCTTGTCCATCCTCGCTCCCCCGTCTTCGACTGCGGTCTGCCGGATGGCCCGTCCTCCGGCCTCGTATGCGTTGTCACGCGAAGAGGTGACGCCGAAGGTGACGATCTCCTGATCATCATAGGAAATTGCCTGTGCGCGTTCCGGGATCACGATGCTTTGGATCCCGAGGTCTCCCGTTTCACAGGCGATTTCCGAGTAGATGTACTCCCGGTTGATCAGTGCTTCGCGGGGGATCTCGACCTTCTGGTTGTCTTTGCCCCGTCTCTCCTCCTCGATACCGCAGACGCATGCTTTCCCCCGGGCGATCAGCCGCCAGAACGGAAGATACATGGGGTATGCCTCGGTAACTTGTGCGGTTTGGACAAGGTCCTGTGCTTTCGGACCGGTCTTCCACCAGTCTCTGACTTTTGCAAGGGCCTTGTCTTTATCGACCGTCATTTTGTACATGACTTTGTTTGTGCCCTCGTCGGTCGTCAGTGCGAACACGGACTCACAGAACTTGCACAGGACCAGATCCTCTCCCTCTTCACACTGCACCTGACCTCCGCACGAGGGGCAGGTCATCGAGACAAGGATCTTTTGCGCTTCAGTCATTCTGCTTTCACCTCCGCGTCAGCAGGTTTTTGTCTTTCGACCACCCGGGCCGCAAGAAGTTTTCCTGCGAAAAATCCGGCGATCACCAGAACGAAAAATATCGGGCTGACCATAATTCCAAGAATGCCGCCGAGCAGCCCGAGCGTGAATGCAAGTCCCATGACTGCGATGTAGGCGCCCGAACTCCGGGTCGGCGATGAGGTCGTATAGACCGCGCCGGATGATCCGTCGACGACCGCCTGATAAGCGGCGCCCTTATACGTGTAGGCGATCTCATAGATCGGGAAGTAGACGAGTGCCTGGTCGATAGGCGTGCCGGTGAGTTCGGGGAGATATGAATCGATCGCGATGTCCGGCTGGATCACGTCGGCTCCTTTCGTTGATGCATTCGCATCATATATGACGATATTTCCGGGAGGGATAGTCAGATCCTGCATTCCCGGAAGAAGTGTTCCCTTTGCCGGTTTTACAAACACGGTCTCTTTGCCGTTCACCGTCCGGCGGAATCTGAATACCGGGAAGAACTCCTTTGCAAACTTTGTGATATTTGCAGATGATTCGAGATCTTTTGCCTGTGCCGGGCCGGCTGTCCAGCGTTTAAAGATACCTTTTGCCGCATTCTCGTCGATGGAGAAGGGGAGCAGATAAAAAAACAGCGCAGAGCGCCTGTCGATATAGGTGACGGTCCCGCAGAACGAACAGGTCGCCATCTGCGTTCCGGGTTTGACCTGAAGTGATGCGCCGCACTTTGGGCACTGAAAATCGGGCATATAATTTTCTTGGCGTCTTAGCGGATAAGGATATCTTCCTGCCGGGACTCAGAGATCGCTGAGCCGGAGAAGACAGGCCGCCCTCTTCTCAGAGGCGCCGAGTTTTTCAAAACATGCGGCCAGGTTTTCCAGCGAGGTTCTGTCGTCCGGGGAAAGGATCAGTGCACGCTCGAAAGCGCTGACTGCGTCACCGTATTTTTCCAGGGCAAAGAGCGCGGCTCCTCTTCCTTTCCATGCTTCGGCATCGTTTGGCAGAAGTTCCGTCAACCGAAGGTATGCTTCGGCTGCTTTCTCATAGCGTTCCTCTGAAAACAGCGACTCGGCGGTCGTTTTCCAGAAGACAGGGTTGTTGGTCGGGTGAAATGTCATAATGAAACTGCAGAAAATTTCGTATGTAAAAGGGTCATGATCTGGATGGGCAGCACATAGATGCCGCCGGAAATGCTGATATCGGGATTCGAACCCGAGTCGCCGGCGTGAAAGGCCGGCATGATTGGCCTCTACACTATATCAGCTCAAACTGCCTATAATAGTCAACGCTGAATTATAAAAAGATTTTTGTTTGACCCTGTGTGATTTCGGGGTCAGTATGCATCGCCGGAGTTCTGCGTCTCCGTCTGGAATGCGGCAAGAAGTTTTTTGTAGACTGGGCCTGGAACGCCGTTTCCGATCATTCTGCCGTCTATTTTGGTGATCGCACAGATTTCCGCTGCCGTTCCCGTGACCAGGACCTCGTCTGCGGTGTAGAGATCGAAGAGTCCAAGTTCGCAGATCTCAAAGGGGATCGCAAGTTTCGCGCAGATGTCGAGAAGAACGCTGCGGGTGATGCCTTTGAGGTTGTTGATGGTCGGAGGGGTGGAGAGAACGCCGTTTTTGATGAGGTAGATGTTGTCGCCTGAGCCTTCTGCCAGTTTGCCTGTTCGGTCGAGGAAGATCGCCTCGTCGCCCCCTTTATAGTTTGCCTCGATTTTGCCGAGGATATTGTTGAGGTAGTTGAGGGACTTGATGTTGGGCGGAAGGGTGTCCGGAGGGTTTCTTCTCACACAGACGGTGACGGCGGTCAGGCCGGTCTCATACAGATCGCCGTACATCGCACCCCAGGCTGAAGCGGCGCAGATGATCGTGGGATTTTCACAGTGTCGGGGGTCGAGACCCATCGTTCCTTTTCCGCGGGAGATGATCGGTCGGATGTAGGCATCCTTCAGATCATTTTTCCGCAGTGTTTCCTTGATGATCTCGGCCATCTCGGCGCGGGTGATCCCGGGATTGAGATCGATAGCCTTGGCTGAGTCGAAGAGACGGTCAACGTGTTCACTAAGACGGAACACACGGCCGTTGTATGCCCTGATCCCTTCGAACACACCGTCCCCGTAAAGGAACCCGTGGTCAAAGATCGAGACAGTTGCCTGATCTTCAGGAACATATTTCCCGTTTATGTAAACTAACATGATAAATTATATGTGATGTGGTATGATATAGGATTTTGGTCTCCCTAATGAGGGCGCCTGAACTCCTGTGTTTCTTCAGTCAGTATTCCCGGGGAAAAACGTGATTCACCGGGCGATGCGGACCCCTCGGCCCGGGGGCGTCAGCTACTTATATAGTCAGAGCCCACAAAAACGGTATGTCAGTACAAAACGGCAATACCATTCGCGTACATTACATCGGCGAACTTCTCGACGGCACACGCTTCGACTCATCGGAGGGCCGTGACCCCCTCGAGTTTATCGTTGGTTCCGGCATGGTGGTCCCGGGGTTCGATGCCGCGGTTCTCGGAATGGAGATCGGCGAAACAAAATCGGTGACGATTTCTCCGGCAGATGCATACGGTGAAAAGACCGATGAGATGACCGTGGAGATTCCTCGCGGAGAGTTTGGCGAAGGGTTCACCGCAGAACCGGGCGAACAGCTGATGATCCAGCTTGGCGACGGAAACCAGATCCCGGTGACCATCACAAAGATCGATGAGGACACGGTGACGCTTGACGCAAATCATCCTCTGGCGGGCAAGACCCTTGTGTTTACGATCACTCTGGCAGAGATCCTTGAAACGAACCCCGACGCGTAATTATTCATAGCTTCAGGCCATACATCTTAACTACGATTATGCCGCAGATAACCATACGCTCGTTTGCCAGATTTCGTGAACTTTTCGGAGAGGTGAATACTCTCAGCGTCCCGGAGGGGACGTCTGTTCTGGGCGCTCTTCTGGCTTTTGCAAAGACACAGAAAGACGGAATGGACGAACTCTTCCCTAAAGGGGCGTTTGGGTCACACATTATTCTTATGTATAACCGGGAACGGATCGATTCCGACGATGCAAAGACCCTTCATACGGCAGAGGGTGACGAGATCGTGATCTATCCGCCGGTTTCCGGAGGATGAACATGGTCCTTGCATTGCAAAAGGAGGATATCGATGTCGCCGCGCTGATCGCAGGATCCCGCACGAACAAGGATGGGGCGCAGGTCGTTTTCATCGGCTGCGTCAGGGATGACGGCGATATGGACGCGCTCGAGATCGAGGCGTTCGTTCCGGTCGCGGAAAAGGATCTTGCCGATATCGCGGCAGAAGCAATGGAACTTTTTCATCTGAACTCGGTCGATATCATACACCGGTACGGCCGTCTTGCTCTGGGTGAGACGATCGTGGTGATCCTGGTCGGGGCAGCCCACCGCGGCGAGGGGTATGAAGGTTCGCGTTATATCATCGAGAAGCTGAAAGAAAAGGTCCCGATCTGGAAACAGGAGCTCTCCGGAAATGCCCGGGGAGAATGGGTGCATTAATCTTCACCACTTTTTTTCTGAAATTTTTGGTGTCAGTATGCAGAGATCATCGGACAGTCCGGATCCAGAAGGACTTCCTGCGGCTGGGATTTCAGGCTTACTGCGCCGACTGCGCCGATAATGCCATTTTTGCCGTAGACGGCGACCCCGCATTTCTGTGCGGCAGTCATGACCTCTTCCATTGTGACTCGTTCCTGACGGATCTTTTTTCCAAGCAGGAGCAGATCCTTTGGGACCGTGATGGACGTCATGATCGCGACCCCCCATTCATCTGAGACGCTTTCCTCATCGACGAATCTGCAGACGCGGGCGGCAAGAGAGTTCAGGACGTTTGGGTCAACGGCCAGTTCGATGAAACTGCAGGAGTTTCCTGCAGTTTTTTCCTCGATATCCTGACAGAGGGCGGCGACCTGATGCCGGATCCCGATGATGCTTCCTGCGTCGGTCAGATACTTCATGAGTGCCTGGGAAAGGGCAAATGTCGCCCCGCCGCATCCTTTCCGGTCGGTATCATCCACGCCGATGGTGACCGGGGTCAGGGCGGATGTCCGCACTTCACCGGTGATGACCCCGCCGGCCGCGCTGATCTGTACTCCGTTCACGCCTTTTGCATGGCCCATCATTGAGGAGAGGGAATATGCCGGCCCGCCCGGGACCGACCGGATGGTCTGGACGATCTCGGTTCCCTCTTTTCTCACCAAAGCAAGACCCACGGCGGCAGAATCCAGTCTGAGTTCATTCGCTTCGCCGATGCGTGCACGCTCACGGAAGATCATACCGTCACGCGTGACGGAGATCGCCGCGCCGCCGGCTTTCCGGTGATGGAACTCGCAAAAACCCGCGCATCCGCTTGAGAGACATTCATGGAAGATCTCGACATCGCTGCCGTCAAGGGTCGTAAAGATCCGTTTGCAGGTGGTTTGCGGGAGGGCGCTTCTGGAGGCGTATTGTGCCGGGTTTCTGCCGTGCGGTTCTTCTTTTACGAAGATACAGCCCTCTTTGATCAGCCGGTTGACCCAGTCCTGGGCTGTTGAACGCGGAACATTAGCTGCAGCTGCCAGATCGGCAGTCGTGAAGTGGCCTTCTTCGAAGGTCATCCGTCTCATGGCTGCGAGGAATGCGCCCCGGCGTTCAAGAACGCCGCCGGGTTTTTCCTTACCGGTCATATTTATCGGTGATGAACAGGAGATCGGCCAGGATTGCGCTGGCCGTTTCAACGGATCCGGCTCCCCGGCCGATGAACGTTATCGCGCCGGCATACTCGGTTTCGACGGTCACGGCGTTCAGCGTCCCGGTCACCACAAGAGGATTGGTCTTGGAGATCAGGCGCGGAGAGACCTCCAGAAGATTTTTCTCCGGATAGAGGGATGCGATCAGACGGATCGAGTGCCCGGTCTCTTCAGCCATCAGGAGGGCATCGACGGTCAGATCGGAGATGCCGGTACGTTTGACATCGGCGAGGGTGACATTCATTCCAAGCATGGTGTTTGCCAGGATGACGAGTTTGATCGCCGCATCGGTTCCGTTGATGTCGTATGTCGGATCCGCCTCGGCATATCCGAGATCGCGGGCCTCGGCGAGGGCCTGGACATAGGTAAGTCCTTCCTCTTCCATTCGGGTGAGGATATAATTGCAGGTCCCGTTCAAAACACCGTAGAGCGCTTTGATCTTGTTGCCGGCAAGTCCGTATTTGATCCCCCGGAGAATGGGTACGGCGCCGGCGACGGTTCCTTCAAACAAAAATGCGGCATTGTTCTTCTCCGCCAGTTCAAGAAGTTCGGCTGAGGCAAGAGAGACAGGGCCTTTATTGGATGTTACAACATGTTTGCCGCGGGTCAGCGCTGTTTTTATGATGGAAAGCGCCGGTTCGCCTGTGTCGGCATTCGTCGGCGTGACCTCGACCAGAATATCGTATTCGGATTCCGCCGCGATACGCGATGCAGGCCACGCGGGGTCGCCGCACCGCCCGGTCTTCTTTTTCTTTGCAAGGATCTCTTCTATATCAAGACCGGCGGGATCGAAGGCGCCGCTCTTTGAGTCGGCCGCCGCAACGATACGGAAACGGGCATCGGCTCCAAGCACCTCAGCAACGCCGCGTCCAACCGAACCAAGGCCGATTAGGGCGATGTTCCATGTTTTCATAAGCCGCCTCCTATCTGGTTGATGATCAGAAGATGTTTCTCGGCAGCGATGTCCTTGAGCGTTGTGACCGCCTGATTCATCTCCAGCTCGCTCATCGCTTTGATCGTGAGTTTTGCCGTCGAAGGCTCGGCCATTCCGGGCATGACCAGATCGAGTTCGGTCACTTCAGCAACATTTTCCTTATCGATCCGGTTGACCGTGTCCGTAAGATCGGTGTGCAGGATGTGGCCGATGAGGATGAATGTTTTTGTACAGGTAAGATGTTCTGTCCCGATCCGGACGATGGCAACGCCGTTTGCACGGAGAGCGTCCATCAGTTCCACGAGCCGTTTTTCTGGAAGTGATATGACGATGTCGACAATTAAGGCCCCATTGACTGACTTCGTGTCGCGCTGATGGGAGATTGTTATGATATTTGCCCCACTTTTGGATATTGGTTCTATTGCAGCAAGTAACTGCCCGGGTTTGTCTTTGAGCTCAAGTCGTAGTGAGGTTCTGACATTTTTCTGCAAGCGTATCCCTCTTATTCTTAATAATTCTTCTTTTAGAAATGGATAAGGATTCCCATAGGACCCCATATCATTCTCTATACAGAGGGGGGCTGGAGGTTTTTTCACGCAGATGTCTGCAGAAGGAGATGCCTCCGGCATACTCAACGGAAGAACTTTTAGCCTGTTAAAGACTCATAATATTAATAGTATTAATAATGAAGCTCGTTATCAATGAACGCCGGTGTAAAGGCTGCAATATGTGTACGAAAGTCTGTCCTTACGGAATTTTCCAGGAAGGAAAGAGACCAGGTTCACGCGGCTACATCATCCCGGTTTTGGACCATCCTGAGAGATGTACAAACTGCCGTCTGCAGAAGCTCTATGGTCGCCAACTCTGCGGGATGTGTCAGATGATATGTCCGGACCAGGCAATATCCTGGATTGATGAAAAACCCTTCGAGCCTCAGAAAGTGGTGATTGAATATTGACGGACAAAACTGATTTCCTGAATGGCAATGTTGCCTGCGCAGAAGGAGCTTTGGCTGCCGGATGCAGATTTTTCGCCGGCTATCCTATCACCCCCTCAACAGAAGTCGCCGAGCGGATGGCAGTTCGTCTGCCAAAGATCGGCGGGACCTTCGTCCAGATGGAGGATGAAATTGCAAGCGTCGCCGCGATCATCGGGGGTTCCTGGGCCGGCGCCCGGACGATGACCGCGACGTCTGGACCCGGCTTTTCCCTGATGATGGAAAATATCGGCTATGCCGCCTTCACTGAAACCCCGATCGTGATCGCGAATGTTCAGCGCGGAGGGCCTTCCACCGGCCAGCCGACGATGGCTGCCCAGGGCGATATGCTTCAGTGCAGATACGGCTCGCACGGGGATTACAGCGTGATCGCACTTTCTCCGTCTTCCGTTCAGGAAATGTATGATCTGACGGTCAAAGCATTCAATCTTGCCGACCGGTTCAGAACACCGGTGTTCCTGATGACGGATGAAACCATAGGACATATGCGAGAAAAGATTACTTTGCACAGCAATGTGGAGATCATTCCCCGCCGCGAGCTCAAAGAGGGAGAACTTCCCTGCGCCCCGGACGAGAACGGGGTCCCCGGGTTTGCTACCTTCGGTATGGGTCACAACGTCCACATCACGGGACTGACCCATAATGAAAAAGGATATCCTGCGACCGATTCTGCGGAGATCCACGAGAAACTGGTTCGCCGTCAGGTCCGAAAGATCGAGGACTTCAGAAACGAGATCGCCGATGTCGACATCGTCAACCCGGACGCAGAGCTGGTCTTCATCTCGTACGGAGCTCCGACCCGTACGGTCCGTCAGCTCCTCCACGATGTTCCCGATACCTACGGCCATCTGAATCTGCGTATCGTCTGGCCGTTCCCCGATGAATCCCTGCTTGCATTCAAAAACGCCAAAGCGTTCATCATCCCCGAGATGAATCTTGGGCAGATCGCAAAAGAGGTACGCCAGCACACCAACATTCCGATCGTTGTCGTGCCGAAACTCGGAGGAGCCCTCCATACGCCGGCCGAACTGCTTAAAGCAGCGGAGATCGCAAAAACCGTGAAAAAACCGGTGACCGAGGTGTGCTTATGAATCTGGAAGACTGGTATCGGCAGGACAGACTCCCCCACATCTACTGCGCGGGATGCGGCAACGGAACGGTCATCAACTGCACGCTGAGAGCAGTTGAAGAGCTGGACTACAAACAGGAGGAGACGACGTTCATCTCCGGTATCGGCTGTTCTTCCCGTGCTGCGGGATACACCTCATCCGATTCGCTGCATACGACCCACGGCCGGGCCCTCGCCTTTGCGACCGGTCTGAAACTCGTAAAACCGCGCCAGCATGTGATCATCTTTACCGGGGACGGGGACTGTTCAGCGATCGGCGGGAACCACTTCATCCATGCATGCAGGAGAAATATCGATATAACCGTGATCTGTATGAACAACAACATCTACGGCATGACCGGCGGTCAGGGAAGTCCCTGCACTCCGTATGGCGCTATCAGCACAACGACCCCGTACGGTATGCAGGAGCAGGCATTCGATCTCTGCAGGTTAGCAGAGGCCGCAGGAGCAAACTATGTTGCACGCTGGACCTCTTTCCATGTAAAAGAGCTGACCGAGGCGATAAGAACCGGACTCGAGACCCCGGGTCTTTCGTTCATCGAGGTCATGACCCAGTGTCCGACTTCGTTCGGCAGTAAAAACAAGATGCGTCAGGTGACTCAGATGATCGACATGTTCAGAGAAAATGCTGTCCTGAAGGTCAAAGCAGACCGCGATGCGGCCAAAGGGATTCAGCTTTCTCCGGAAAAGTTCGTTGTCGGTCAGTTTGTCCGCAGGAACAATCCCCCGCTCGGCGTGGAGGCGGCGAAATGAAATCCGAGATAAGGTTCTCCGGTCTTGGCGGGCAGGGGATCATCACGGCGGCGGTCATCCTCGGAAGAGCGGCCGCCCTGTATGGGAATAAGCATGTTGTCCAGACCCAGAGTTACGGTCCCGAGGCACGCGGCGGCGCCTCTGCCTCCGCAGTGATCATCTCGGATGACCCGATCCATTATCCCAAGGTAACGGATCCGGATGTGTATGCCATTATGTCCCAGGAGGCATACAATAAATACGGCTCACATGTGAAAAATGATGCCGTGATGCTTCTCGATCCGGGCTATGTGACGAGCCGGCCGGCATGCAGATATTATGAGGTGCCTGCAACCGCAGAAGCAAAATCCCAGCTTGGAAAAACCGTGTTTGCCAACGTTATCATGCTCGGCGGGATCCTCGAAGCAACCGGGATCGTGTCCTACGATGCGCTTGAACACGCGGTTTTGGACAGTGTCCCCAAAGGCACAGAAGAGAATAACAAACGGGCACTTGCGATCGGGCAGGAACTTGTCAGGAGTCAGCAATGAAATTCCGTGAATATGAAGCAAAACAGATCTTCCGGGAATCAGGTATCCCGGTGCCAAAAAGCGTTCTGATCAACTCCGCCGAAGAGGCAAAACCGGCTCTGGAAAAAGTCGCGGAAAAGGTCGTCCTCAAAGCTCAGGTCGATGTCGGCGGCAGAGGGAAAGCCGGCGGCATCCTTCCGGCAACAGCGGAGAACATCTCCGAGGTCGCCCGCGATCTGTTCGGCAAGACGATCAAGGGACTTTCCGTCGAAAAGATCCTGGTCGAAGAGGCGCTCGAGATCTCGCATGAATATTATCTGAGCATCACCATCGACCGTGCAAAAAAGATGCCGCTGATCCTCTTTTCCAGCGAAGGAGGGGTCGAGATCGAGACTCTCGCAAAAGAACGACCCGAGGCACTCCGCCGCGTGTATGTGGATCCGTCATTTGTCACCCTTCCGGATTTCATCGTCCGAAATGTGATAGGTAACGCCCCAAAAGAAATAGGTAAGATCGTTCGTGATCTTTTTGCCGTTTTCCTGTCCAAGGATGCCGTTCTTGCAGAGATCAATCCCCTGGTGATGACGCAAAAAGGCATTCTCGCAGCAGACGGCAAGATCATTCTGGATGATAACTCTCTGACCCGTCAGGGCATCTCCGAGAACAGGGACCTTACTCCCCGCGAGGCAGAGGCCGAAAAACACGGTTTTTCTTATGTCGAGCTGGATGGAGACATCGGCGTGATCGGAAATGGGGCCGGACTTACCATGGCGACCCTCGATATCATCTCGCATTATCACGGCAAAGCCGCGAACTTCCTGGATGTCGGCGGTGGAGCGGCTTCGGACCGGGTCATGTATGCGGTCAGACTGGTTGCATCCATGCCGGGCGTAAAAGTGATCGTGGTCAATCTTCTCGGCGGGATCACCCGCTGTGACGAGGTCGCCAAAGGAATCATCGAGGCAGGCGTCCCGCAGCCGGTGATCGTTCGGATCGCCGGTACAAATGAAGAAGAAGGCCGCAGACTTCTTCAGGAGTGCGGATACGTCATGTCCGACACGATGGACGCGGCGATTCGCCAGGCAGTGGAGGCAGTACAATGATCTATGCAGGAAAAAACACGGGCATCCTTGTGCAGGGAGCGACCGGTTCTCAGGGAAAATTCCACATCAATCTGATGAACGCCTATGCAAAACAGGTGGGCGGCACCGGGGTTGTTGCCGGCATGACGCCGGGAAAAGCCGGTCAGGAGGTCTTCGGCGTCCCGATCTACAACTCGGTTATGGACGCAGCAGAGGAACATGAAATCGGAGCTTCGGTCATCTTCGTTCCGGCCGGCGGATGCGGCGACGCCATCATGGAGGCCGCCGATGCACGCATCCCCACCATCGTCACGATCACGGAACATGTTCCGGTTCATGACATCATGCGGGCAGTGGCCTATGCCGGTTCCCGCGGATCACGGGTCATCGGCCCCAACTGTCCAGGCATGCTTGTACCAGACGAATGCAAACTGGGTATCATTCCGGCAAATCTCTGTATGAAAGGAGATGTAGGTGTCGTCTCGCGCAGCGGCACCCTGACATACCAGGTCATTGCCGAACTCACATCTGCCGGTCTCGGTCAGTCCGGGATCATAGGAATAGGCGGAGACGCCGTCATAGGTCAGACTTTCTCCGAAGTTGTGGATGAGTTCCATGCGGACGGGCGGACAAAGACCATTGTTCTGATCGGCGAAGTTGGCGGCAGTCTGGAGATCGACGGCGCACGCCGTGCGCTGGATCTCGGCATGCCGATCGTTTCGTATATCGCCGGGGTTTCCGCCCCGAAAGAGAAACGTATGGGGCATGCCGGCGCGATCGTCGAAGGAGGAGAAGGAGATGCCGCGTCCAAGATCGAACGTCTGCGGGGACTCGACATCCCGGTTGCAACACGTCCGTCAGAGATCCCGGCGCTCATCAGGAGTATGTGATGAATGATAAGAACAGAAATCTTCTATTAGCCGCGGACAATCTGGCAAAAACGGTGAACGCACTTGCCGTAATCTCATTTCTCCCGAAAGAGGATGATATCGTGATTGATACGCCGACCGTTCATGTGGTTGATATCCAGCCGGAGATCCTGCGTGATCACAGTATGCTGGCACTCGTGGATTACTGTTCCAATCAGATCGTCGACGCTGTCCTCCAGTATAAGATCCTGACCAAAGCGGACTGCGGGACCGTTGTCGCCGCGTTCCCGTATGCCCTGCTCATCTATGATGTGGGGAGCCAGGAGAACTCCTTCTCTGTAGGGGACTATGCCCACATCGTCGAACCGGAAGCTTTGCATGCCGTTCTGATGCTCGCGCTTGAACTCGCCCATGACGGACGTGAAGGCAGATCGGTGGGCACTGCGTTCATCGTGGGAGACATCGATGAGCTGAAACGCTGGTCCCATCAGGGTGTCCTGAACCCGTATGAAGGCCATCCAAAAGAGGTCCGTGATATAAAGATCAGGGAAAACTGGGAAAGCGTCAAGGAGTTTGCCCAGCTCGACGGCGTGTTCATCATCGATAAAGAAGGGATCATCGCCGCCTCCGGCCGATACCTCGATGCAGACAGCCGGGATGCGAACCTGCAAAGCGGACTTGGCGGCCGACATCTTGCCACCGCGGCGATCACCAAAGTAGTACATGCAGTCGGCATCGTTGTCTCCGAGTCAGGCGGCGTCATCCGTGTTTTCGTCGGCGGAAAGTCCGTTGCCCAGATCCGGACAGACGTCAGACTGGTTCTGTAAAACGGCGGGATCGTTTTAGTCTGCAAAGATCGTTTATTTCCCGTCGATCCGCAATGATGCAAAATTTTCTGATTTGCAATACAATCTTTTTTATATTCAAACATCAGATTATTCTGAAGTGATTCAAAAATGAAGAGAAATATCAGTATCACCCATCTTTCTCAGACTCCAATGGAAAAGCAGAAAGTCGAACTCGTCGAACGCAAATGCATCGGTCACCCCGACAGTATTGCTGACGGGGTTGCCGAAGCGATTTCCCGGGCACTTTGCAGAGAATATATGGAAGAGTGCGATGGTGCTGTCCTTCACCACAACACCGATCAGGGAGAAGTCGTCGCAGGCGAGTCCAGACCGCAGTTTGGCGGCGGCAAAATCATCAAACCGATCTACTTCCTCCTTACAGGAAGAGCTACCCGTCAGTTCGGCGACAAAGTATTCGCAACCGACGCCATCGCTGTAGAAGCGGCGCGCGCTTATCTGAGACAGACTATCCCCACGTTCAATATGGAGACGGATGTCATCGTCGACTGCCGTATGGGAACCGGTTCCACCGATCTGCGTGATGTGTTCCACACAAAGAAAGGCCACACAGCAGTTCCGCGTGCAAACGACACCTCTTTTGGTGTTGGTCATGCACCCTTCTCTCAGGTCGAGCAGATCATCCTCGGCCTTGACGAATACATCGCCAATGAATTCCGCCCGAAAAACCCGATGGTCGGCTACGATCTCAAACTCATGGGACTCAGAGATATCAACACGATCACCATTACCGTAGCTTCCGCTATGGTCGACCGGTATTGTTCCGGGATCGACGAGTATGTCGAGATGAAAGAGAAGATGGCGGAGTCCTTCACTCAGGTCGCGAGACAGTACACCGACAGAAAAGTCAAAGTTGAGATCAACACCGCAGATATCATCCGCAAAAAGACGACCTCGGTCTTCCTGACCGTGAACGGCACTTCTGCTGAGATGGGCGACGACGGATCCGTCGGACGCGGAAACCGCTGCAACGGGCTTATCACGCCGAACAGACCTATGTCCATGGAAGCCACCTCCGGTAAAAACCCGATCAACCATATCGGCAAGATCTACAACCTGCTTTCCACGGAAATCGCAAAGGAAGCATGCCAGAAAGTCGATGGTATCGAAGAGATGTACGTCAGACTTCTCTCCCAGATCGGTCACCCGATCGACTACCCGCACATCGCAAGCGTTCAGTGCATAACCAAACGCGGATACACATTCAAGGACTTCGCACCCGAAGTTGAAGAGATCGTCAACAAGCGTCTGGAGAACATCACTGATATCACCAGACTCGTCATCGACGGAAAATTAAAGACCTTCTGAAATTATGGCAAAAATACGTCTGGCGATTCCAAATAAGGGCCGTATAGCAGAGCCGATCAATGATCTGATGGATAAAGCAGGCATCCATATCAACATGACCGGTTCACGCCAGCTTATCGCAAAGACCATAGATCCGGAGATCGAGGTCCTGTTCGTCAGGCCGATCGATATCCCCGAATACGTGGCTAAAGGTGTTGCCGATATCGGCATCACCGGGCTGGATATGGTCGCGGAACGCCGTGCAGACGTCGCCTGCCTTCTGGACCTGAACTTCGGCTCGGCCAAACTCGTGATCGCTGTACCTCAGGAATCCCCGATCACCTCGGTCGAAAAGATGAACGGGATCAGGATTGCAACCGAATTTCCAAATATCTGCAAAGATTACTTTGCCGAAAGATCCATCGATGTGAATATCATCGAGGTTTCCGGGGCATGCGAAGCGGCACCCCACCTCGGCATCGCCGACGCCATCGCCGATCTGACCTCGTCTGGAACGACCCTTGAAGTCAACAAACTCCGGATCGTCGAAGAGATTCTTGCAAGCACGACCAACGTGATCGCGAACAAAACTTCGCTCACAGAAAAGCATGAAAAGATCGAAGAGATCCTTCTTGCCTTCGAGAGCGTGATCGCGGCAAAAGGTCAGTGTTATCTGATGCTGAATGTCAAACGCGAAAAACTTGAGGAGATCAAATCGCTGATCCCCGGGCTTGGGGGTCCGACCATTATGGATATCGCCGGCTCCGATTCCGTGGCTCTTCACGCCGTCGTTTCTACCAACAAAGTGTATCAGCTGATCAATCTGCTGAAACGCGCCGGAGCGAGGGATATCCTTGTTCTGGACATCACCCGGATGGTGAGATAAGATGGAAGTTTTCCCGGCGGTCGATATACTCTCCGGGAACTGTGTGCAGCTTGTCGGCGGAGACCGGCTGACGGCAACAGTCTACGGATCACCTATCGACAATGCCCGCCGCTGGATCGCTGAAGGCGCGGCAAATCTTCATGTCGTCAATCTGGACGGGGCATTTGCGGCGAGCAGCACGAATGCCGCGATGATCCGCGAGGTGGTCGAGATGACCGACGTCTTCGTTCAGGTCGGCGGAGGCATCCGCAGTCTTGAAGATGCCCGCGGCTGGCTGAACTGCGGAGTCTCCCGGATCATTCTCAGCACATTCGCCACTCAGGACCCTGCCGTTATCAGGACGCTAAGTCAGGAGTTCGGCAGTGAGCGCATTATGGCAGGCGTGGACGCAAGAAACGGTGAGATCGCCGTTTCCGGATGGCAGGAACTGGCAGGCGACTTTATCGGCTGGGCAGAAAAGTTCGAGGAACTGGGTGCAGGCTCTCTTCTCTACACCAATGTGGATGTGGAGGGGAAACAGGCCGGAATCGACCGTGCCCCCGTCCAAAAACTTCTGGATGCCGTCAGCATTCCAGTCGTCATCGCCGGCGGGGTGTCATCATCACAGGACGTTCGCTCTCTCAAAGAGCTGGGAGCATCCGGCTGTGTTCTTGGTTCAGCCCTGTACAGCGGAAAGATCACCTTGAAAGAGGCGCTGGAGGCAGCATTATGAGATCAGTTGAGAAAAGCAGAGAGACAAAAGAGACCGCCGTGAGGGTCGTTTTCGACCCGGATACGCCCGGAACCGTCGTTATGTCGACCGGTATCGGATTTATGGACCACATGCTGAACGCCTTTGCCCGCCACGGCGGCTTTTCGCTGACCGTTGAGGCAAAAGGCGATCTTGAGGTCGACTGTCATCACACGATCGAGGATATCGGGATCGTTCTTGGAACGGCCGTCAAAGAATCTGTCGGCGAAGGACGCGGCATACGGCGGTTTGCCCACGCGATCGTCCCCATGGACGAATCACGCGCTACTGCGGCACTGGATATCTCCGGCAGAGGATATCTTGTCATGGATGGTTCCTTCACCGGCATCTCGACAGGAAGTATTCCAAACGATCTGTTCGAACACTTCTTCTATAGTTTCTGTACCAATGCAGGAATCACTGCCCATGTGATCTTCTCAGGCGTGAACGATCACCACAAATGCGAGGCGATCTTTAAGGCTTTTGGCATAGCTCTCGGGAAAGCTCTGTCAGTTCGTCCCGGCGAGACCGCGGTTCCAAGTACAAAAGGAACCCTCTGACTTTTTTAATACTCTCTTAAGAGAAAATCGGGGGGCTTCAAAGGAAACCGCCCGTGTAAAATAATCAAGCCTGGGCTTGTTTTATGCACGGGAATCTTAGACCCGCACACCACACAAAATCTGGTTATTCTTTTGTGGCGAGGTCGATGTCCTCTGCCTTAATGGTCTTTCTGCCGGCGTGCTGGGCAAGTTCGAATGCCTGCTTTGCGATAGCTTCAATGTAGGCTTCTGCTTTTGCTACTAATGCATCTGCTGCATCTTCGCCCACGCGAACTGCGCCGGCTTTCTTTGCAAGTCTGACGACTGCTGCTTTTGGTAAGTCTGCCATAATTATTCTCAAACAAAAAATGGTTCAAAATAATATATAAAACTATGCCAGTATTGGCCATTTTTATCATACAGAAGGTTTTTCAAGGTTATTTTAGATTCTGCTTAACGATTATGCCCGGATTTGCGATCAGGTCTCAATTTTAACCTGGATCATCAATCGGGTCAGGATTATCGGGTATTATTTTTTGCCAGGGCCGCTGCCAGATTCAGGGCAGGGACGTATCCGGACGAGGCGCGCGAACTATCGACAAAAACGCCGGGAATATTCGTAACCGGCGCACCATGCCCGATTCCGGCTCCAAGAAACGTGAGTGTGCGAAAAATCAGGTTCCCGGATATGCCGTCCGGGGCAATGATGACCCCAAACTCTTTCACGGCATCCTCGATCAAAATCTCACAGTGCACGGCGCCGGTCTGTTCCGCAACCTGGATCGCATCCCGGATCGATCTGTCAACGACCGGGTGTCTGCCGATGTCGCCTGTTCTCCCGCCGGAAAGGACAGCGGTATTATCAGACATGCCGAACCTTTGTGCAAGTTTTCTTCCCCGGACCACCAGATCCGCCTTCTCTTCCACACTCCACCCCTCATCAACACCGACCGGTGCGAGGAAAAACCGGTCGCCATGTACCGTTTCCAGCAAGGCTATCCGTTCCAGACGGGGGACCCCGTATGCGGTCTTCAGATATCTTAGGGTCTCATTTGCCGGGAGAGTGCCGCGAACGGCGCCGTCGATCTTTCCTGCGCACAGATCATCGATCAGCGCTGCGTGCGGACGATCCGAAAAGATCGAACCGACATAAGCCGATTCGTTCTGCGGAAGATAACTATAACAGAGGACACGGACATCCTCTGATGCTGCCTTTTCTGCACTAGCCAAAACCTTTCCGGCGTCAGCTCCGCAGCCTATCCCAAGCGTTATCATACAGTTGTAATATTGGTTATGCCCTCAACACAGAAGTTGAAGAGCGTGGTCTGCTCGGCTCCTTTCTGCAGAACCAGTTTGCGGGTGTTGGTCACCGTTCCGATGACTTGGGCGGCCATACCGACTTTTCTAAACAGCTGACAGACCTGCTCGACGGAACTCTGGTTTGCCGTTACAACAAACCCCATTCCGGGATACATACGGACCCACTGCTCAAATCCGATACCGAGCTTCTGCAGATCCGGCCGGGGGATCGCATCAAGATCGATCAGACCCCCGACACCGCTGGACTCAAGAAGCATGCCGAGCGTTCCGATGATGCCCGGATTCGAGATATCCTTTCCTGCCGTCAGCAGATGACGTTCGCCGAGCGTTTTCATCACCGCGATCTGGGACCTGAGGAGTTTAGGATCCTTCATCGTGACCGAGTCCCAGTTCATCCCCGCATTCGGATGGATCCTGCCGTTCAGATCGATCGCGACGATGATCGCATCGCCCGGTTCTGCAGTCGTACTGTAGATCACACTATCCAGCTCGGCGATCCCGAGGATCGAAACGTCGATGACATTGTGCGGGGCGTCGGGATGGAGATGGCCGCCTACCACCGGTACATCAAACGCTTTTGCCGCATCGCACATGCCCCGTGTGACCTTGTCCATGAGTTCATCATCTTTTGCAGAGAGAACATCAACCATCGCGATAGGCCGGCCGCCCATAGCTGCTATATCATGGATATTGACCAGGATCGAGCAGTATCCCGCCCAGTAGGGATCAAGATCCATCAGCTGATTCCAAATTCCGTCTGCAGCCAGAAGAAGAGCCGAACGACCGTTCTGTATCACCGCCGCATCTTCACCGTAGGAAGCAACGACATCGATGTTGTCGATGTGGAGGGTTTTTACGAGATTTCCTATTGCTTTTTTGCGTCGTACTCCGTCATACTGTCTGACGGCGTTTGAAACGGATTCGGGAGTATATGTGTCTGCAGACATAATGGTTGAATCACCTCTTGAAATTGAAGAAACTGGGTATGCTGCCCCCAGTCTGTGTCTTGTCTATTTATTCCCCTTCTGTAATGATAATATCTGTGTTTTAACAGGTACAGGGCAGGATAAATTATATCGTTACGTATGGTAAATATACCTTGTTAATGTGGGTATATGTTTGAAGATAATATGATAGCCCAGCTGAAAGGGATCGGGCTGAGCGAGTATGAGGCAAAAATATATCTCATACTCGCCTGCATCCACTCTGCAAGCCCCAGAGAACTCCACGAGACCACACTGATTCCCCGTGGACGCGTGTATGAAACATTGGGTTCTCTGGAAAAAAAGGGTTTTATCATTTCAAACAGACGGTCTCCGGTCCGTTACCGGACTGCTGATATTCCATACACCATGGAACGGCTGAAAAAAGAGGCAGTCATCAGGTATGACATGCTGGGTATGGCTCTTGAGACCTATGCTGCCCTTGCCTGCCCAGATCAGCCCGGCCAGACCTATAACATCAGGACCGGGTGGGGTGTGGAAAATCACATCCGTTATCTTCTGAGGACAGCAAAAAACGAACTTCTCATCATCTCCGATGATCCTGTTTTTTATCAGCTGTATGCTGAAGATATTGCCCGGGCAGAAAAACGCATCCGCGTCAGCTGTATCGTCAGCAGCAGAAAAACCGCGAACAGCATTCCTTTTCAGTGTTATTTCGCGGATGAAGATACAAAAGATTCCCTATTTTCGCCGCCGCTTTTGAGAAAACTTTCGATGCCTGTAAAGGAGGTCATCTATGCAGACAGAAAGGAGGTGCTTTCGGTATATGAACGGGAAGGCAAAGAAGAAGCGGCTTTCACGAAAAACAGCATCTACGCCGAGTTCATCACCCGTGTCGTTTTGAAAAACACGATGATGATCAGCCCCTGAAATATTTTTCCAGGATCTGCCGTCCTGCCGATCCCGGGCTTTTCCCAACCGTTATTATCTTCAGACGACCCATATCTACAGTAACGAACATGGACTGGGCAGAGAAGTACCGCCCGATGCATCTTGCCGATATTTTAGGCAATGGATCCGCGGTCAGACAGATAGTTGACTGGGCCAAGACCTGGACGCCGGACTCACGCCCGCTGCTTTTTACGGGGAAACCGGGTATTGGAAAAACCTCAGCAGCCCTTGCTCTTGCCCGCGATATGGACTGGGAAGTTCTTGAATTGAACGCCTCGGATGCCCGCACGAAAGCGATCATCGAGCGTGTCGCCGGAAACTCGTCAACAACGACCAGTCTGTTTGGCGCCGGACGAAAACTGATCATCATCGACGAGGTGGATAACCTCGAGGGAAATGCGGACCGGGGAGGTGCCCGGGCGATCGCAGATATTCTCAAAGAAGCAAAACAGCCGATCGTTCTGATCGCAAACGACGCATACGGGGTTTCCGATTCGATCCGCAGACTCTGCGATCCGGTCCCTTTCAGGGCGATCGGTGTCTCTACGCTGCAGAAACGGATGAAGGAGATCTGCCGCTTCGAAGAGATCGCCTGCGGGGAAGACGCACTTTCAGCGATCGCGGAAAGTTCGGCAGGGGATATGCGTACTGCCGTAAACATGCTGTTTGGCTCCTCGACCGGGAAGACGAGCATCTCCGCAGGAGATATCAATACTGCCCAAAAGGATGAACGGGCAACGATCTTTGATTTAGTCGGCGGCGTTTTTGCCGGGGCACCGGACCGCGAACTGCAGAAACTTTCCTTCGAATGCGACGAAAAACCCGACTCTGTCATGCAGTGGATCGAGGAGTCGATCCCGCTGATGCATGACCCCAAACGGCGGATCCGGGCATACGGCAGGATCTCGCGGGCCGATGTGTATCTGGGAAGAACGATGCGGCGCCAGTATTTCACCCTCTGGCGGTATGCCACGTCGATGATGACACTCGGAGTCGCTTCGGAAAACGCCGGCGCGGGCTTTCGGACCCGGATCATGCCGCCTTCCCGCTGGAAACGGATGAGTACCGCAAAGAAACAAAAAGCGGTCAGACGAACACTCGCGGCGTCGCTTGCGGAAGGATACAGTATTCCGGAGAGTCAGATCCAGAGTCAGTATCTGGATCTGCTTTCCCGGTTTGCCGAAAAGGATCCTGCAGCATTCTGTGAACGCCACAACCTCGACGTCGACCAGATGGGGATCGTTCTGCATGACAAGGCCGCCGCTGCCGCCGCGGTAAAGACGGTCCAGCAGGCCGCAAAAGAACGGGACACAAAGGTCAAAAAAATGGCGGCTTCAAAGAGGGCGGAGATGCGAAAACTCGAGGAGCAGCTGGAGGCACTTCGAATGCAGGAACCCCCCGTCCCGGAAACGCCGCCGGCTGCAGAAGAACTGCCGCTCGAAGAACCTCCGGAAGAAAAAAAGCTCGCCCCAAAGCAGGCGACGCTGGACTTTTTCTAACCTGCTTTTTTCCCGAAAATCTTTTTTTTGCTTGGTCGGGCAGCAGACGGTGTGACACCTGAATTTGACAGTTGGCAAATATATTTCACCCACATCTCTTTCCTTTTTTTTCTGATTAAGGGGTGCAGGAGGGCGACTCCCGCACCCCATAATTAGATAAATGTATGGAATATTGGTGATGTATTCTATAGGACTTACGCGTTGTTATTCTCAATTCAATTCGGGAAGGGTATTTCTGGATGTGGACACAAGAGGAAAAACAACCGCGAATAAGCGGTTAAATAAATTCAGGTTTCCACACCCAGGAATACCCTTCCCGAATTGAATTGAGAATAAAACCGCGTAAGTCCTATTATAATCAACTTTTTCCATAAGGAATTACCTCCCATTCGATGTTTGTTTTGCCGTTTTTGGAAGTGTTTTGATCCATGAAACCCATTTCCCAAAATGCGGGCACTCCCTGCACATCGTATCGAGACCTATCTCCCGTGCGACCGTGAGGCCGTCGGTCGGTTTCTGATATCCCGGGTTCACCCGCAGGATCCGTTTGGAAGGCGCGGTCATCTCCCCGCCGTCGATCTCTTCGGGAAGAAAATCCCTGCGGACATCGGCGAGTTTCTTCACCTGTTTTTTACTCATCCCGCAGACAGAAAAAGCCGACGGATCGGAAAACAGCAGGGTCTCGAACTCATGCAGCTGGATGTTCGCATGAAAATTCTCCCGGTCGATGTCCTCGGAAAACGCCGCTTCCATCTCGGTCACCCGCTCGAGAGGGGACGCCAGATCATAGGATACCGTGAATCCCGGGATCGCCGGAAACTTATAGAAATCATACATCGTCGTGACATATGAACCCGGCCGTCTGCAGAGATTCAGCACATCCCGTTTGATTTTATCGTACGAAGAGCAGCCTCCTCTGCGGACCACTCCTGATTTGCTCTTCGAGGTCATTACGATAACCGGAATGAGATTCACGCCCAGATACGCCAGTTCCTTTGCCATCAGCCGTTTTATGAAAACCTCTTCGGTATACCCTTCGCAGGAGATGAACAGATTGATCATGCCTACTGCGGTCTCCCGCCAAAGATGTTCTTTTCCCAAAGTTCTCCCAGAGAATAATCCTGCGCGATCCAGTTCTGCAGCTCCTCGTCGTCCTCGAGCCTGCGGAATGTGGAGGCGTCATTTTGCCAGTCGACAACGATGATGTCCTCAGGCTCGAACTCGCTGAGGAGAAGAGCCGACTGGGTGGAGACGATGATCTGTTTGACGATGCCGGCGGATTTGATCAGGGCCGCAAGTAAAGAGAGGGCATAGGGGTGGAGACCAAGTTCCGGCTCTTCAAGAAGAACCGTCTCCGGGATATTGTCGACCGGCTGGAGAAGCAGGGTCGCCAGACAGATGAACCGGAGCGTCCCGTCAGAAAAGTCGGCAGCTTTGAACGGTGTGTTCCCATGGGTCGAACACCATTCGAGTTCGATCATTTCCGGATTCTCGGGCTTGGGCCGGAGGATGAAGTCCTCGAAGAAGGGGGCCGCGAGCTGGATCACTTTTCTGATCCTCTGATAATTGTTCGGGGCGGTCAGTTTCATCAGATAGAGATAGGCGGCAAGGTTGCCCGCATCCGGTCTGAGACACATGTTGTCATTGATCGCATGGATCTGTTTGACTTTTGCATTGTCTCCGGTGTCGTGGAAATGGTAGACGATCCACTGATGAACATGCTTCAGGACGTATTTGTCGATGAAGGTTCCGGTTCCTGCGTCGTAGCGTGATTCGAGGTGACCGGAGCCGAGTGAACGGTTCTCATTGAGGAGGTTCCATGAGAACCATTCGTCTTCGAACATGAGCCGGTTGTCTTTGGTGGGTTTGAGATCGAAACCGTATCCGTTGTTCCCGAAGTATATGCCGATACTGATCTTTTCGGTTTCCCTTCTGCCGAACCAGAGCAGGGAGTCGGGACCGCCGTTATAGGTGACATAGTTCTGGAGGCGTTTGGCGAAGATCTGTTCCATCATGCAGAATACCGAAAGAAAATTTGATTTTCCCGCGCCGTTTGCTCCGATCAGGATGTTGATATCGCGAAGTTTGAGATCGCAGGACCGAATCGAACGAAAGCCGCGGATCGTTATACGGTCGATCTGGGAGCCTGGTTGTTTCTGCCTCATATGTTTAGCTTTTGCGCACATGAGAGATAAGGGTATCTTCAAATGAGGCGGGATCGGTCGCCTTACAGGAAAGTGAGAGAGAGGAGAGAGCTGATACATTTTTGGGGTGTAGGTCTGTTTGTTCACCGGCGAACTTATCCCCTCACGCCCCCCGGTTACTCAAGGGACTACTTTTTTAACTCTTCACTCCAAAATATTAAAGGTTTAGATAACTCGAATGAGCAGGGAGAACACCATGACAAAACTCAATATTACCGACACAACGCTCCGTGACGCTCATCAGTCACTAGCGGCAACACGCATGCGGACCGAAGACATGCTCGGCCTCGCCCGTGAGATGGAAAAAGCCGGCTTCTGGTCAGTAGAAGCCTGGGGCGGGGCAACATTTGACACCTGTATCAGATATTTAAACGACGACCCCTGGGATCGTCTTCGGACACTCCGGGAAATATTTGTGAAAACTCCCATCCAGATGCTTCTGCGCGGACAGAATCTTGTCGGCTATCGTCATTACCCTGACGATGTCGTCGACAAATTCGTCACCGCAGCATCGGAAAACGGGATCAGCGTTTTTCGCGTCTTCGACGCACTGAACGATATCAGAAATATGCAGAGATCCATGGCCGCCGTCATCGATACCGGCGATCACCTCCAGGGCACTATATGTTATACTACCAGCCCTGTCCACAGCATAAAAGGGTTCATCAGCATGGCCGAAGAACTCTATGCCCTCGGCTGCAGCTCGATATGTATCAAAGACATGGCAGGACTCATCATGCCCGAAGCTGCCCGTGAACTCATCACCGGCATCAAAGCAAAACTCGACATCCCTGTCTGTCTCCACACTCACTCAACAAGCGGCATTGCCCCCATGAGTTATCAGGCGGCCATCGAAGCAGGCGTCGACATCCTCGACACCGCCATGTCCCCCTTCGCCGGAGGAACAAGTCAGCCGGCAACCGAAAGCATCGTCGCCTCCCTGATCGGAACATCCCGCGACACGCAGATCCCCCTCTCAACCCTCCGGTCGATCAAACTCGCAGCATGCAATATCAGATGCAAATACGACTGCCTCATCGATCCGATCAGTGTCAGAATCGACAGCGATGTTCTGGTCTATCAGCTCCCGGGCGGCATGATCTCGAACCTCGTCTCCCAGCTCAAAGAACAAAATGCCCTGGACAAAATGGATGACGTCCTTCTTGAGATCCCCAAGGTCAGAGCCGATCTCGGTTATCCCCCGCTGGTAACGCCGACCTCACAGATCGTCGGGACCCAGGCAGTCTTGAATGTATTGATGGGCGGACGTTACAAAACCGTCACCAATGAAGTCCGTGACTACCTCAAAGGTCTCTATGGAAAGAGCCCCAAACCGCTCGATGACGCTCTCGTCACCTCGATCATCGGTGATATCCCCCGGATCACCTGCCGGCCGGCAGATACTCTTGAACCGATCTATGAAAAGATGAAAGCCGACGCGGAGGCACAGGGACTCGTGAAAAAAGAAGAAGACGTCCTCACCTACATCCTCTACCCTGCCATCGCCCCTGCCTTCCTCAAAGGCGAAAAGAAAGCCGAAGCATTCCCCGCCGCTCCGACGACCACGGCAGGCATCGTTCCTGCGGATTATGACATCCCCAGGTCCATGGAAGTCGAGGTCGACGGCGAGATATTTGCCGTCCGGATCCTCTCCGTCGAAGGAGAGGCCGTTGTCAGTTCAGGAAAACCGACCGAGTCACGTCACCGCGGCGAAGTCCCCGGCGGCGTAAAGAGCAGTATCCAGGGCATGGTCCTCGACATCAAGGTCCAGGCAGGCCAGAAAGTAACTGCCGGCGAGACCCTCCTTGTTCTTGAAGCAATGAAAATGGAGAACCCCATCGTCAGCCCCATCGACGGAACGGTCACCGAGATCTTCGTCGAGAACGGCGCAGTCGTCCAGAGCGGCGATGTGTTAGTGGTGGTGCAATGAGCAAAAATGAATACTTTGACAAAGTATTAGTTGCCAACCGCGGCGAGATCGCCATCCGCGTTATGCGTGCATGCCGGGAGATGGGCATCGAAACGGTCGCCGTTTACTCGGAAGCCGATGCGAATGCCTTACACGTGAAGTACGCCGATGAGGCATTTCTCATCGGCGCCGCCCACCCGACGAAAAGCTACCTCAATATGGAGAGGATCCTCGAGGTCGCCGATATGGCCGGAGCCGACGCGATCCATCCGGGATACGGATTTCTTGCAGAAAAAGCAGCATTTTCCGGAGCCGTAACAAAGGCAGGTCTTACCTTCATCGGCCCGACTGAGGCCACCATCAAAATGATGGGATCCAAACTCGACTCGAAACAGGCGATGCATGATGCCGGCGTTCCGGTCCTCCCCTGGACCAAGAGTACTGACCATGACGAGGCAAAAGCATTTGCCGAGTCGATCGGGTACCCGGTCATCGTCAAAGCGTCCGCCGGCGGGGGGGGTATCGGGATGACCATCGTCAACAACGAAGCCGAACTCGACGAAGCAATCGCAAAATCCAGCAGGACAGCAGCTTCAGCCTTCGGCGACTCGACCGTCTTCATCGAAAAGTATCTGGCAAAACCCAGACACATCGAGGTCCAGGTCTTCGCAGACGCCAAAGGCGAGGTGATCCACATGTTCGAGCGCGAGTGTTCGATCCAGAGACGTCACCAGAAACTCATCGAAGAGGCTCCGTGCCCCATCATGACCGACGAACTCCGCGAACGAATGACCCAGTCGGCGATCACGGTTGCGAAAACCTGCAATTATGAAAATGCCGGAACCGTTGAGTTCCTGTATGATTCAGGAAACTATTACTTCATGGAGATGAACACCCGTCTGCAGGTCGAACACACCGTGACCGAGCTGATCACCGGTCTCGATATGGTCAGAATGCAGATCAAAGTCGCAGCAGGCGAACCCCTGCCGTATTCCCAGGACCAGATCACCTGCCGCGGTCACGCGATCGAGTGCCGGGTGAATGCGGAGGATCCGATGAACAACTTCCAGGCGGATGCAGGAAAGATCAGCCGCTACCGGTCCCCGGGAGGCCCGGGCATCAGGATCGACAGCTGCATCCATGCAGGCTACTCGATCCCGCCTCTGTATGACTCGATGATCGCAAAACTCTGTGCGAGAGCAATGACCCGTGAGGAGACCGTCGCGAGAATGCGCCGCGCCCTGACGGAATACGTCATCATCGGCGTGAAGACAACGCTTCCGCTCCATTACGCGGTCATGAACAATCCCGAGTTTATCGCAGGAAATACGCACACACATTTCCTGCAGGATCCGGAAATTACCAAGGCGCTCGCAAGATATATGCGTGAGAGCGAGACCCGGATGAACCAGCTTGGGGATTCTCTCCGTCAGGGAAAAGAGAAAACCATCGCCGTAACGGCGGCAGTGAGCGCGTATATGAGTGCTCTTGCAGCGAAAAACGGCCAGAAAAAAGAATAATTTTTTTATTTATTTTTGCTTATTTTTTCCTTGTTTGCGATACCCTTCCAGAAGCAGGGACCCGATCTGTTTGATCGGGAGACCGGTCACCTGATGGAGATGGAACTCACAGAACGGGCAGACCGTCACGATGTAATCGGCCCCGGTCTTTTTGACCATCTCGGCGCGAACAGCTCCGATCGCCGCCGCCTGATCCGGCAGACCCGACTTCACGCCGCCGCCCGCCCCGCAGCATCGGGCAGGCATCTCCACGAATTTTTCTGCGACCGCGTTCAAGAGAACACGGGGTTGTTCTGAGATCCCCTGACCTCTCAGCAAATGGCACGGATCGTGATACGTGTAGGTCCCCTCGACTTTTTCAGGGATCTTGAATCCCAGTTCGCACAGGTATTCGGTAATATCCACCACTCGAAACGGGGTTTCGTAATCGTTTTTCAGCGTCGAGCCGCAGCCTGCACAGATTGTCAGAACAGTGTCCACGCCTGCTTTTACGAACGCATCGATGTTTCGTTTCTGCAGCTCCGGGACGAATCCCGAGAGGCCGGTTCTGATCAGCGGTGATCCGCAGCAGACCTGATCTTTTGGAATGATCACCCTTACGCCGTTCAGGCGGAGGAGTTCTATGGTATCCAATGCCGGCTGGATGACTCTTCCGTTGAACATACACCCGACGAAAAAGCCGACCGTTGCCCGGACTTCGCCTTCGGGCTCGATCACGTCAGGCACACGTTCAAGGAACGTCTGGTCCTTTCGCTCGACCGAACGGCCGGTCTTCTCGATGAGGGAAGCAAGGGCCTTGTGTGCCGGAAGGGAAAGCCCGCGTTTCGCCGCTTCGGCTCTGAGTTTCTCGATGGCTTTTCTCGGCGTCTCGATCTCTTTTGGACAGACCTCGACGCATTTATGACAGGTCGTGCAGGAAAAGAGTCCCTTGTCGATCGCTTCAAGGATCCGGTCCCCTTTGTCCCGCGGATCGAGATTGAGTCTCTGCTCCTGGCGCATGATCGTCGGACCTTTGTAATCCGAGGCCGAGATCGCCGGACAGGCTGAGATGCAGGAGTAGCATTCGATGCATTCACGTAAGGGTTTTATCTCCTCGATATCCTGCTGGGTCACCGGTGTGCAGTCACATCCGCTGTTCATCCAGGCGATCTGGGCCATCACCGGGGCAATATCGGTAACGAGGTCCCTGATCCTTGGCAGTTCGAGAGGTTCGATGACGTCACCCTCCTTTGCTTCCTGCATGCAGGCAAGGACCGGTTCACCGTTCACTCGAACGGCACACGAGCCGCACTGCCCGCCCCGACAACAGTGCCGGTAGGCGAGTTCCGGATCGACCGTATCTCTGACGGCATCCAAAACGTTGAGAACGCGGGCCGATTCCTTCACACTGACATCATACTCTACAAATTTCGGTGGTTCGCCGGTTGCCGGATCGAAGCGGGAGATGGTTACTTTCATAGTTTTTCCTCCCGGATCTCTATGCCTGATTTATCTTTGACAAAGAAGGTGTGTCCAAACGGCGAGGTCTCGTTCGTCCAGGTCTGTTTCACATCGGTGCGGGTGTGGGCCCCTCTCGACTCTCGTCTAAGGAGCGCTCCTTCGATAACGAGCTGAGCGACAAGCAGCATATTTTCCGTGATCACCGCGTCGGAAAGTTCGCGGGCCGAGTCGATCTTCGGCACGGCGGCCTGCAGTTTTCTGATCTCGCGTTCGGCGACCCTGAGGTCCAGCTCGTTTCGGTAGATCCCGACATTGTTCCACATCAGGGTTTTCATCGACCGCCGGATATCAGCAGACCGTCTGGAACCGGCGTAGTAGGCGCTGAGTCTGTCTTCCGCCGCCCGGATCTGATCCACCTCGACGGATCTCGCCGTACGTTCGGTTTTGCCTGCCGAGATCCCTGCCCTTCTTCCAAACACCTGGGTGTCGGCGAGCGCGTTGCCGCCGAGCCGGTTTCCTCCATGGATACCGCCGGTCACCTCTCCGGCTGCAAAGAGGCCCGGGATGGTAGTTTTCGCATCAGTGGTGATCTTCAGCCCGCCCATGAAGTGGTGGGCAGTCGGAGCGACCTCCATTGGTTCGGTTCTGATATCAACGCCGAACTTCAGGAACTGATTCAGCATGATCGGCAGACGTGTCTCGATGTGTTCGCGCGAAAGATGACTGACATCGAGCCAGACGCCGCCATGTTCTGTTCCCCGTCCTTCAAGTACTTCTGTGGCTATTGCCCGTGCAACGATGTCCCGTGTGGAGAGATCCATACGTACGGGATCATATTTTGCCATGAACCGTTCGCCGAGCGCGTTTTTCAGGATGCCTCCTTCCCCTCTCACGGCCTCGGTGATCAGCCGTCCGCGGGAATCATACGGAGTCACGGCCCCGGTCGGGTGGAACTGGACCTGTTCCATATCGATGAGCTGGGCGCCGGCCCGATAGCCGAGCGCATATCCGTCCCCGGTCCCCGCGGTCGAGTTGGTCGTCGTATCGTAGACCTGGCCTGCCCCCCCGGTCGCAAGTATGACGGCATCGGCCGTTATAACGCCAAGCTCACCTTCCCGGTCACAGGTGACGGCGCCGTTCACCCGTTCGCCGTCCGTCAGCAGATCGAGGACCGTCACTTCGTTTTCGATCTCGACGGAGGAACCCCGTAGTTTTTCGAGCAGGGTCATGACCAGTTCATGGCCGGTGTGATCGCCGGCATAACAGGTTCGGGCGCATCGCTGCCCGCCGAAAGGCCGCTGAGCTATCGTGTTGTCGTTTGCAAGGTCGAATACCGCTCCCCAGGAAAACAGATCCCTGATCCTGTTCGGCGCTTCCGCGGCGAGCGTCTCTACAAGCGACTCGTCGTTGAGGAATGCCCCGCCTCTCATCGTATCTTCGAAATGGGTCTGGATGGAATCTGCTTCGTTAAGTACCGCGTTGAATCCGCCTTCGGCCATGACGGTGCAGCCGCCTTTGCCGGTGATCGTTTTTGAGACAATGACAGTCTCGCCGAATGATTCCGCCTCAACGGCGGCACGTATTCCTGCGCCGCCGGACCCTATGACCAGTACATGACAGTCTTTTCTGTTTTCGATGCCCATTTCGAATCCTTTGTTATATTTATTGGAAGAGGGAGGGGATAAAAGCGAGGGAAAAGGACGGTTATATCTCGAGGACCGTCTCTCCGTCTGGTGTCGTATAATATTTTATCACGGTTCCGTCAGGCTGAACGGCGGTGTATCTGATGTTTCCTTTATTGTCGGTGTACCATTCGGTTTTCGAACCGTCGGCGAAAAGGATCGACCCTTCGGTCTCATCTCCCGTGAGAATGTTTCCGTCTTTGTCGGTGAACGCGGAGGGATCAGATGGCTGCGCAATGCATCCTGCCGATATGATGAGCAGCAGAAGCACAAGTCCGGCGGTCAGGATTTTTTTCATGGAAGAGTGTTAGTTTCCATTCGTCATCAGGCTGTTCCTGCCGACAAGAGTCCGAAGAAAAAAAATCTGCTGAAAAAACGCTTTAAAAAAATAGTAAAAAAACGGAGGGGGTCCGTTTAGTTCTCGAGAACGATCTCGATGCTGATATCTTTTGGAACCTGAATGCGCATCAGCTGTCTGAGTGCACGCTCATCGGCGTCAAGGTCGATGAGACGTTTGTGCACACGCATCTGCCAGCGATCCCAGGTTGCCGTTCCTTCTCCATCGGGGGATTTGCGGACCGGGACGATAAGTCTCTTGGTCGGCAGCGGGATAGGTCCAGCCATATTTACACCGGTACGTTCTGCAATCTCACGGATACGGGTACATACCGTCTCCACTTTCTCATAATCAGTCCCTGTCAGGCGTATTCTGGCTTTTTGCATTTTCTAAGTCACCACAAAAAATTCGAGTGAGAGATAAAATTATCTCATCTGCTTTGCTTTAATGCTCAGAACAAGACCGGCTGCAACGGTCATACCCATATCACGGACAGCGAATCTGCCGAGCTGCGGGAGTTCCTTTGCAGTCTCGATAACGAGCGGGCGGGTCGGAGTAATGGTGCAGATTGCTGCATCGCCGGCCTTAAGGAATGCCGGGTTCTCTTCCTTAACCTGTCCGGAACGGGGGTCCAGCTTCTTGTTAAGTTCAGTGAACATACATGCAGTCTGTGAGGTGTGGCAGTGGAACACCGGGGTGTATCCTACGGAAAGGACGGACGGGTGCTGAAGAACAACGACCTGTGCGGTGAATTCTTCTGCAACGGTCGGGGGGTTCTCGACCGGACCGCAGACATCGCCGCGGCGGACATCGTTCTTGGCGATACCGCGGACGTTGAAACCGACATTGTCTCCCGGCATTGCTTCGGCGAACTCTTCGTGGTGCATTTCAATGGATTTGACCTCACCATTTACGTTTGCCGGCATGAAGGAGATCTTCTGTCCTTTCTTGAGGATACCGGTCTCAACACGGCCTACTGGGACGGTTCCGACACCGGAGATGGTGTAGACGTCCTGGATCGGGAGTCTGAGCGGCTTGTCGGTCGGCATCTCGGGCATCGTGAACTGGTCAAGTGCTGCAAGAAGTGTCGGGCCCTTGTACCAGGGGGTGTTTGCTGATGATTCCTTAATGTTGTCACCGCAGAATGCGCTGATTGGGATGAACGGGGTGTTTGCCGGTTTGAATCCAACGGACATGATGAGTTTGGTCATCTTGTCTTTTGCTTCGTTGTACTTCTCTTCGGAGTATTTGACGGCATCCATCTTGTTGATGGCGACGATGATCTGGTTGATACCAAGAGTCTTGGAAAGGAAGACGTGCTCTTTGGTCTGTTCCATCGGACCTTCGGTTCCGGAAACGACAATGATTGCTGCATCGGCCTGGGATGCACCGGTGATCATGTTCTTAACGAAGTCACGGTGACCTGGACAGTCAACAACGGTAAAATTGTATTTCGGGGTTTCGAATTTCTTGTGAGCGATATCGATGGTAATACCACGTTCGCGTTCTTCCTTGAGGGAGTCCATTACCCAGGCGAACTCGAAAGTACCCTTTCCTTTGGATTCTGCTTCTTTCTTGTATCCATCAAGAACGTGCTGTGCTACAACGCCGGTCTCAAAGAGAATCCGGCCAACGGTTGTTGACTTACCGTGGTCGATGTGACCAATAACGGCAAGATTCATGTGGGGCTTTGCTGCTGCCATGATAATGTTTCTCCACTTTGACTCATTGATAGGGACACACAAAGGTGCGATCCAAATCAACACGAGTGTAAACAGATTGGTCGTACAACCATATAAAATAATTCCCTGCGTTAAAAATCTGAACCGACAGACTAATAGGAAAATAATTCAGTATTCTCTGTGATGAAATCATTACCTCTTGAGAGAAAACCGAGCGGTAAATCGACCGTGATGTGCGGAGACAAGGAAGTTTCCGTACACAGCACCTGTGTTTTCTGCGCAAACTGCGCAGGGATACGGGTGAACCGGAGAGTTACCCCCAATCCATACGCCCAGGCGATGCGCGGATCGAAGGGAGGTCTGTCCCTGGATGAACAGCTGATGGACGGTATGGTCCTTTTCAATACCGTGATCGAAGATAAAAACGCGACCGATATCGAGTGTTCGGATGATGCGGGCGCCGGCTATCAGCCGATCTCACGCAGACGTTAGTATTACCGCTGCGACCAGAAGAACGGCCATCCGGGTGAGTTCGTTGCCGGCTCCGGTGACATCGCCGTTCACCCCGCCGAAGAGTTTTCGCGCGAGGAGCAGAAGAACGGCAGCAGCCGCAAGAGCAGAGAGAAAGCCGGCACCCACGCATATTTTTCCCGGCAGCAGAAACAGCGGCAGGGTAAGCAGCGCGGCGTAGAGACAAAACCGCTTTTTTGAACGATCATAGATGAATTTCTGGATGCCGTCATGGAACGGTTTTCCAAGCGCCGACAAAAACGCCATGGCCAGTTTGCCGAAGATCTCGGCGATGAATACGGCAAAGGCGATCTGAAGGACGGTCATGGAGGAGAGGGCGGAGTAAGAGATCAAAACGACCATGATCCCAAGAGCCAGCGCTCCGGCTCCGGTCGTCCGGTCGGTCATGGCGCGGATCCGTTTTTCCCGGCTGCCGTGTGCCATGAGCCCGTCACCGAAGTCCAGAAGCCCGTCGAAGTGGTTGGCGCCGGAGATGAAAACCGCGAGGGCGAGGGAGATGGCGGCGATCACGGCAGAGTTTTCAAAACCGAGATACCAGGCGATGAGCCCGGGAAGTGCGGCGATCCCGCCGGTGACGTATCCGGCTGCAGGGTAGAGCCAGCTTCGCTTTGCAAAACATTCATAATCCGCCGGTTTTCCTAAAGGAAGGATCGTGGTGAACTGGAGAAGAGCGCGAAGTGACTGCATTTATATTATATCTTGTCAGTTCTAAATGATATAATATCATGTCATTTGTCTCAACGAGAGCGGATTTCTCTGCCGAGTCGCCGATGTTCGCCCTGATCCTGTCCAACTCCCTGATCTCCACGGTCCCCGGAGTATCCGGAGCAGGAGAAAGCCCGGAAAAAAGCCTGATGGTCCCGCCGCTGGATGCCGAACTTATCATTAACGGAAAGATCACCTCCGTTGACATGACACCAAATACGCCGACCGGCTGCCCGACGCCGGCGGTGATGACACGCGCCGTAATGGAACTGACCGGCATAAAACCCCTCATGATCGCCGCAGGTCTGGACCACGAGGTCACCGTCCCCCATATGCAGCTGGGAGAAAAAGCCGGAGGAGATCCCCGGGAAGGAAACGCCGTCCCGCATGCGAAGGGACTGTTTGAAAAAGGCCGATGGATCGGTGAGTATCTTTCCCGGAGTCATGATCTCCTCGTTCTCGGCGAGTGTCTTCCCGGCGGGACAACGACTGCGCTCTGTGTTCTTCGCGCTCTTGGCTATCAGGCAAAGGTCAGCAGCTGCCTGGTGGACAACCCGGTCTGCATCAAGGAAAAAATCGCGGAAACAGCCGTGGAAAAAGTACAGAAAGCAGGCTTGACCGATCCGCTCGACATTGTGTCCATGGTCGGCGACCCGATGATTCCGGTCGCCGCAGGCATCGCTGCAGGATTCCGCGGAAAACTGTTCCTTGCGGGAGGCACCCAGATGCTGGCGGCCGCTGCCGTGATCCGGGCGCTTGGAAACACGGTTCCCGACATCGTTACGACGATCTATGTCTACGAGGACAAGTCGGCCTCGTTCAAAGAAACGGCCGCCGCAGTCGGAACTGACGCCTATTACGTCGACCCTGAATTCGGATCGATCGGCCATGCAGGCCTTGCCCGGTATGCGGAGGGCGAGATCAAAGAAGGGTCCGGGATCGGCGGGGCGATGTTTCTTGCAAGCATCCTCGGGTATGCCCCCGAAGACATCCGGAACACGATCCGCGAACATGTAAGCAGATACGCATAATGGAACTGGAGGACCGGATCCGCAAAGCAGAGTTCATCTGCAGATGCTGCGGGGAGTGCTGCAGCGGAAAAGACAATGAAGTGATGGTCTCCCCCGACGAGATCGATCTGCTCTGTCAAGCGACCGGTCTTACCCTGGATCAGATCACCGAGCCGTATCCGGAATGGATCCGTGACGGGGGAGCGGTCTTCACCTTCGGCCGGGTTTTGCGGCGGGGAGAGGACGGGAACTGTATGTTTCTTGCAGAAAACAAATGCACCGTCTACGAACATCGTCCGCATATCTGCCGGACCTATCCCTTCATGCTCGACGGGGAGAATCTCCTCGTCTTTGAGTGCTCTGGATGTAAAAGCGGCGCGGAAACGCCGGATGCAGAACAGATGGCAAAAGACCTCCTCGCCCGCCGCGAAGCTGAGGACAAAGAGTTTCTTTTAACAAAAGAGCAGTACCAAAAGCATAGTATGGTTTTGGGATCAACAATCATCTTCGACAGCAGAGGAGCTCATCTGCACAAATAACAATGACCGAAATACACATCGTTGGAACCGCCCATGTTTCACAGAAAAGCATCGACGAAGTTCGTGAGAAAGTGGAAGCCGCAGATCCCGATGTGATCGCGATCGAACTGGATCCGGGACGTTTTGCCGCACTGAAACAGCAGATGAAGGAGGCACAGGATCAGGAATCAGGTGCCGCTCCAAGCGAAGAGGAGAAAACCCAAGCCCCGGAAGTGAAGAGCCTTTTAAAAGGAAACTTTACGCTGATGATCGTTCAGTGGATCCTTGCCTATGTTCAGCGAAAGATCGGGATGAACGTCGGGATCGAGCCGGGAGCCGAGATGAAAGAGGCGATAAAAATCGCCGAAGAGAAAAATATCAGGCTGCTTCTCATCGACCGGAACATCAATATCACCCTCGCCCGGTTTTGGGGGAACATGAAACTTCTCGAGAAGATCAAGCTTGTCTGGATTCTGATCCGCTCGATCACCGGAACCGATGAGGAGTCGGAAGGCATCGATGCGGAGATGGTCGATTCGCTGACGAATCCGGATATGATCGAGCTGGCTTTAGCGGAGTTCCAGAAGTTTTCCCCGACCGGAGCAAATGCCCTTATCACGGAGAGGGATGCCTATCTGGCGCACGGGATCATCGGTCTGGAGCACAGTTCCTTCGAGCGGGCGGTGGTCGTGGTGGGCGCGGGGCATCTGCCGGGGATCACGAAGTTCCGGGAGAATCCGGAGACCCTGCCTTCCATGAAGAGCCTGAATGAGATGCCGAAGAAGTATCCCTGGGGAAAGATCATCGGCAGTGTGTTCATCGCGATGTTTGCGGTGATCATTCTCGCGATCGCATTTTCCGGAGCGACGGATCTTCTTATCTGGGCGATCATTTACTGGGTGGTGTTGAACGGTCTGTTTGCCGGCGTGGCCACGCTGCTTGTGAGAGGGCACCCGCTTTCTGCGGCGACCGCTGCGGGACTTGCATGGATGACTTCGCTGAATCCGTTCCTTGCCTGCGGATGGTTTGCGGCGATCGTGGAGGCCAGGATGCGGCCGCCGGGACCCGGCGATTTCAAGGCGATCGCAAAAGCGGAAAGCATCAGTGAGATGTTTTCGGTCCCGCTGTTCAAGATCCTGCTCGTGGCGGCGGCGGCGAATATCGGTAGCACTATCGCGACATTTGCGTTCTTTATCTTCCTGACACCCCTCTTAGGGGTCGATCTTGAGATGATGACCGAGATCCTGACGACCGGATTTGCAAACCTCTGGGCATTTCTGACCGGCTGGATCTGAAATCCGATCTTTCTTTTTTTATTTTTCCCACCAGATATGGGCGGTTTTTGAAACGCCGGGAAGAGCAAAGCCTTTGTCTGTTTTGACTGCACGTTCTTCCAGATACCGGTCAATGATCCCTTTCTGTTCGTCGGTCTTTGCAAGAAGCCGGGTGTAATAGTCCTGCCGCATCTCCTGAACCGAAGCATACGCCTGTCCTGTATTCCTCGACTCGACCGTAAGGTTTGCATAGATGCCCATCTGGTACAGAACATTCCAGAGAACATCGGCTGTGGGTTCAAAGTTGTACGGTTCGCCGTGCAGAAGCGGCCAGAGCTCGCTGTTTCCGCGGGAAAGGGAAGGGGGGAGAAGGAACCAGAAGAGATGGACAGCAGAAACGGCGCAGTCATCCATTTTTTCGATACATGCACGGATGTTTCCCATCATTAATGAAAGTGAGGCGATCACCACGTCGTGGCGTCCGATCTCCCGGAGGGAAGCTTCCTCCCAGGTCTTTTGTATGATACGGACGGAAGGGGCGTTCGTGAGTGACCGGTATGCCTCCATCCCCCGGATCATCGGGCCCGACGGCTCCACGACGGTGACGGGGGAACCGGAGAGGGCAAGCGGCACCGAGAGCGTGCCGGGTCCGGCGCCGATGTCCAGGACCGACGACTCCGGCGGGATCTCCATCGAGGCAAGCTGTTTTTGGACCCTGCCCCGGTCATCATTCTGCAGTCTTCTGACATATCTGTCCACATTGACCGGATTATCCCAGAAACTTCCATTGTCCTCACCTGCCTTTCTCTTCTGTTCGAATGCACGGGCGATCTGTTCATCCCACATCCGGATATAGTCCGGCTTTCCAGCACACATATACAATAATGCCTGGTGAAAAGTAATAAACTGCGCGGGCTTGAGAGAAAGACTATTTTACCTTTCACACATAAGGTTAATTATGAATACGAGAAATCCGGGTATTGCAAACTTCGGTGTTACCATCATCCAGTCAAGACACAGTGTCAGAAAGTTTAAAGACGCGGAAATTCCGCCGGAGTTTATCAGAAAAGCCCTTGAATGCGCTTCAAAAGCTCCGACTGCACGCAATGTCCAGCCATGGATCTTTGTCGTCGTGAAAAACAAAGAGACACTCGCAAAGATCGCAGAGCTCGCCCCGAACGGCAAATTCATCGAAGGAGCCGCCGTCGGATTCCTGGTCTTTGGTAAATCCGACTGGCAGTATGTGATCGAAGACTGTTCGGCGGCAACCGAAAATCTTCTTCTCGCCCTCCATGCTTATGGATACGGCGGCTGCTGGATCGCCGGCGACAAAAAGGATTACGCAGAGGATGTGCGTAAACTGGTCAATGTTCCGGCCGAGTACAAACTCGTCTCGATCGTTGCGGCCGGCGTTCCGGATGTCGGCGGGATCACCCTTGCCGAGAAGATGCCGCTTGAACGTATCGTCTTTGACGAAAAATACCAGTGATCTGCGGGATCATCCGCACCCTTTTTTTGAGATGAAGAAAACGCCGGATCTTATGCAGAAGATATGCTGATCTTTCATCATCTTTTTCTCGGCCTGATCGTAGGGATCATGCTCGCAGTGATTCTTTCGAATAAATGGGCCGTTCTCTACGGAGGTATCGGAGCGATCCTTCCGGATCTTCTCGATAAACCGCTTGGACAGATCCTTCTTGCGGAGACCATGAACTGGGGAAGGATCTACGCCCACACGCTGATCATATCCGTGATTCTGATCATCATAGGACTTTTGATCTGGTACAAAAACCGGAAACGTATCCTGCTTCTCTGCATAGGGGCAGGCGTTCTCATCCATCAGCTCGGCGATGCCATGTGGACAGCACCCGTGAACTGGTTTTGGCCGTTTCTCGGACCTTTCCCGCCTTCATCAGAGGTATATCCCCCCATACCGGACGGATATCTGCCGTATCTGTATCTCGCATCATGGATACTGGCAGTGATCGCGGGAGCCGCGGTGATAACCGTTTTGCACCGTCATCTGGGTCATTATCTCGCCCGTGGGGCCGTGGGTAAACGGATTCTCACCGGAACGGGGATGGTTCTGACGGGAGCAGGAACAATACTGTTGATAAAATATCTCATATGGGATCTGTTTCTCACCGGACCCTGGGCAAATTATTTTGGAACGATGTATCTTCATGAACTGTTGTCGATATCCGAGTGGATATATGGCCTGACCTCCCTCATCCTGATACTCCTGCTTCTCGATTATCCGGTACGTTTTTCACAAACCACTAAAAAACGCATTATCAGGATATGCGGAGCAGGCGTTGTCGGCGTATCTCTTCTTCTCATGCTGTTTATCGGTCTTGGATTTCCGGCGGATGAGGTGTACGGTGAAACTATTTGGAGGATCCTGGCAGCCGCGGGATTATTTTGCGGAGGGATCGTTCTTCTTTTTCTTGGAGACAGGATATGGGCACTGCCGGATGACAGGGTCTCACCAAAATGATGAGATGTTTCCCGGGCATTAATTTTTTTGGAGACCTGAGGTAAACTCTTATGTGTTAACCATACCTATTGTATATTCTGATAGCGTATGAATGATTTTCTCCTGAACTGGGCAGGTTCCATGGGTATGATTTTCCTAATCTGGCTGTTTTGCGCAGCTATGGTTGATCTGACCATGACACGCCGATATTCCCGTCTGCGCACGGCGGCGCTCTGGGCTGGAGGATTTCTGATACTTGTTGTTCTCACCTCTTTGGTCGATATGATCTACGAGGCGTGTGTCTTTCTTATACCAAGCGGATATGATTTCATTTCTTTTATTGCCGACAGTCTGTTTGTGGCAGTAGTCGGTTTAGGGTTTATTTTTGTGTCATGGCGGATCTACCGCGGGACCACATCTTCCAAATTCTTCATAGCATCATTTATTCTTTTTATCGGCTTAAGCATCTGTGATCTTTCGTTTAGCATCATTCATATGATTTTCCCCTGGGATCTCTATCAGCTGAAATTTGCAACGTGCGTTCTGATTTTGATCATTCTGACTATCGGCCTGATCCTGACGAATCGTTTCCTGATCAAAACAATGCAGGAAACAAACAGAGACCTTCGGGGGGATTTTCGAAATGTCCTGTTCATCCCGCTCGCGGTCTATCTGATCTATGCAGTAATCAGCTCCCTGTGGAACAGTCAGGAAGGAGCCGTATTTTTCATTCCAGAGATCACAACCAGAATCATTTTCATCATTATGGTCATCCTGCTCTATATGCAGGTTTTTTACGGGATAACTAAGACCATCAAACATATCCATATCGATGAAGAGATGCTTCTGGCACATGATCTGCAGTCGAGTATTCTCCCGTCGCCCGGACGATTTGAGAACATGCCCGGAGTTGAGATATTCGCATCGATCTCAGAATCAGAACTTGTCGGCGGGGACTTCTACGATATTATCCGGATCGGAGACTATCATCTCGCCTTTGTCATTGCTGATGTATCGGGCAAAGGTATTTCTGCCGCACTCATGATGATGCGTGTCAAAACCATGATCAAGATGTCAGTACGGGCATTATTTACCCAGCCAGGCAGGATGCTTACCCTGGTAAACCGCGAAATAATGGAAAACAATGATACCTGCAGGTTCGTTACGGTCTTTCTCGGGCTGCTTAACCTCAAAACCGGCAGGTTCACCTACTCATGTGCCGGACACAATCCTCCGATACTCTGCACATGCGGAACCTGTGACCCGCTTGTCTGTGAAAAAGCACCTGGACTTGGAATCATGGACCACACATACATCGATCATCGAACAGTTCTGAAGAGAACTGATACGCTGTTTATGTACACCGACGGGGTAACGGATGCGCAGAACAAAAATGGCGAAATGTACGGGATGGGCCGGCTCCTTTCGATAGTCCAGAGATCAGACAGTCCTGAAACCATGATCAATTCGGTAACTGAAGATATGAACATCTTTACCGGGGCAAGCGGACAGGCGGACGATATGACGATGCTCGGAGTCAGATACACCGGAGAAGAATAAAAAAAGGAATTAAACCCAAAACACAGTTCTTTACTCACTCTTTTGCCAGAAGATCATCGAACCCCGAGATCTCAAAAACTTCGCGGACCAGACCGCGGGCATTGGTTATTTGTAATGTCCCGGCAGGCCCAAGCATCTTTTTCATAGTCAGGATGATCGAAAGACCGACACTTGACATGTAGGTAAGTTTTGCAAAATTAAGCGTAATGGATGAGATCCCGTCAAGGGACGACTCGGCACATCTCCGAAACTCAGGTGCGCTTTTGGTATCAAGTTTACCATCCAGCTCAAGGATAAGTTTGGATTCATTAACAGTTTTAGTAATTTTCATAGAATTTGTTCTCCCTTTTTTTAGACACTAGTTGTAGAGTTTTTTGTAAACGGTCAGGACGTTTGTTCCGTTCACACGCTCATATGTGATCCTGTCCGTCAGTTTTTTGGACAGGAATATACCCAAACCGCCGACGTTTCGATCATCGATCGGCAGCGTAACATCCGGCTCTGAAAACTCCAACGGGTTAAACGGCACCCCGGTATCGGAAATGATCAGTTTCAGACAGGGATCCAGATACATCGTAAAGTTCACCGAGCCGGGTTCATCCGGATAGGCATAGTTCACGATGTTGACAAACAGCTCTTCGATCACGAGCGTCATCTTGGAGATGAACGGCTCGGCGACCCCGTTTGGACGAAGTGCAGCATCCACCCACGAAACGATCTCATCAAGATGTTCGACCGCGGCCGGAATGATGAGCCTTGCAGCATGCTTTGGATACAGATGGACATACTTCTGATCTGTATATGGCCCCATTTCGGCGCTTACCCTGGATTTTCCACAAACGGTAATGGTATCTTTTTCACAGACGGATGCGGGATCTTCCAGACAGATGGCTGCTTTTTTGCCGTATGCGGTAAATGCCCCGCCCGTGAAGGAAAGACGTTTTACCGCAACCCCGCAGACACTCCCTTCAGCATCAAGATCCCCCTTCATCACCGAAACAGTACTTTGTTCGCCCCGAACCCCGTACACTCCTCCGGAAATATCCATACGGGTCCCGGAAACGATGAGATCGCCGCCTCCAAGAGAGATCCCGCAGGAGTTCTCATCGATGTCAGTTGTTCTGATCTGGAGGGAGCCACCCTTTGCATAGACCGAACCGGAAGTGATCAGAATGCCGTAGGTATCAGCAGAAATATCGTGCGTTCCGCTGTGGATCAGGACATCGCCGCCGCGGGAAAAAATGCCCGTATACTGCCCGGATATCTGGACCGCCCCGCCGGAAATGTTGACGGCATTCCCGACATACAATCCGATATCGCCGGCAATATCAACGACCGCATCGCCAAAGGTCGCGGTACTGCTGGAAAGATGCAGACCAAACTCATCACCGAACACGGTAAGATATCCGCCGAGATCTTCGAAGGATCCTGCCACCTTCAACCCGGTCTTTCCAGAAGCGGTTAGCAGACCAGATTTCATGGTGAGATCATCGAGAACATGAAGACCAGTCATATAACCGGCCGCATCGATCTTTCCTCCAAGGACAGTCATCAATTTTCCGACACGTATTCCATCGCCGGCCATTCCCGTCCCGCAGATCATCCCGGATCTCTGTGTAAAAGTTCCCTTTACATCTATCCCGGTACCTTCATTGATCGAGGTCAAATTTCCGTTCGTGACCTCAAGATCTCCGTTGACAACAAGGCCGCTTCGGCCACGGATCTCCAGACTCATGCCGGAAAAGAGCAGATCCGTTCCGATACGGACCCCGGCCTCTTTTCCGCTGATGACGGAAACACAGCTGTTTTCCAAAACACAGCTGCCGCCGGTCAGGATCCCGGTCTCTTCCGCTTCGATGGTGACATGCATCTGCGTGAAAACAGCATCTTTTGAAAAAGTCAGCGCCGCATTTCCCATAATCGCACAACTCCCGTCTGAGAGGCGGCAAAGATCCCCTTTGACGAGAAGACCCGTCTCTTCCCCATTGATGACGAGATGCAGATCTGTTCCAATCAGGGAGCCGCCGGCCGAAATTCCGGTTCCCGCACTGATCTCCGCGGTGGCTGAAGATATCTGCAGATCGCCTCTTTCAACGATGATCCCGGTTTTCCGGGAAGCTACCCTCAGAAAACAGTTTTTGAGGCTGCACGGACCCCCGCATACCTGGATCCCTATCCCGTCCGGGGTCTCGATCAGATGGGTCCCTCCGTCCAGCAGAAGATGCCCGGCACATTCTATGCCGACATTATCCGCACTAAGCTGAAGGGAGGAGGCTTCTATAGAAATGCCGGCACCTGATCCTGATGTTATACCGGTATCCTGAGATCGGATACTGACGGCCGAACCGGTGATCCGCAGTCCTTTGTGCGCACGGATACCGGCTGCCACGCCGGAGATGCCCACATGCACAGACGTTATGGATAATGTTCCCGCATCAACGCAGATGCCTGTTTCACTTTCGGCAAGGATTAGCGATCCTTCACCCGAAATACTCAGATCGCCGTTTCGCACACGTATCCCCGGGCGGTGTTTCCCAACTATGGTATTTTCTGCACCCGAGGCAATGATAGAGATATCCCCGAAACAGTCGATCCCAGTTCCGTGATATGAATAAAGTGAAAGAACACGAGACCCCGCCTCCCAGCTCCAGCCGTCTCCGTAACAATTCTCTTCGGAATTGTAGATTTTTCCGTTGATGACAAGTTGGGCGTCAGAATAGATTTGCGGTGTCATATCCTCAAGTACGTTTTATAGTATGTTTTTGGTATTCATAACTGTATGTCAGGGACCCTTTTGTGAGATGAGTATGAGTTATCAGGGGATTTTCGGAGATTATTCAGAAGAGAGAAGATGTGTGCAGGATGATCGAAACGCGCAGTACTGCCCGGGTATTCGATCAGAGATTCCAACCCCGGAGACCGGTTATTTTCTGAATAAATACCCAATAACACTAAAGTATAAATATAACTTACTTTTTCAAAAAAGAATAATTTAAATATAATGGCACATATATTACTTATTGTCTCTGAACTCAGGACTCAGGGGCTTAATGACACTGGGACGTAAGAAAAAATGACAACCGTAATCGCCGAATTAAAGCGGAGCAGTTTTACGAGGGATACCCATATCCCTTATCACTATCCGGAACGCCCGTCATATAATGCCGATATGGCGGAACTTTATGAAGAAATCTGTGAGAGACCTTTGGGATCATTACTTTCAAATCTGTTAACAGCACATGGATCATGTTCTCCCGAAACTGCCAATGCACGGTGTTTCCTTCTCGAAAAGAGGCACCATTAATAGAGAAAATCTTTAGTAATATTCTGTGATCCAATCACAAAACTCCCTTCTTTTTTCCAAACAGAGATAAAACAAGCCGGAGATCCGCAAAGAAATAACGATTCTGTGAACCTCAATGCAGACCTCAGCGTATCTTTTGCTCACCCGCCAGCCTTATCCCCTTCTCCTGCCAAACTATTCTCTATGCAAAGCCCTATCCTCCAGGTAGCTCTTGACGTAACCGAGCTTACCCGGGCACAAAAAATCGCAGAAGAGGCACTGGCAGGAGGTGCCGACTGGATAGAAATAGGCACCCCCCTGGTAAAAAGCGAAGGAATGCAGGCAGTTCGCGCACTTCGGGCGCAGTTTCCGACCACAACACTCGTCGCCGATCTGAAAACATCCGACACCGGCGGTCTGGAGGTCGAGATGGCGGCAAAAGCCGGAGCAAATATCGTCTGCGTTCTCGCAAATACCGATAACGCCGTGATAACGGACGCACTTCGCGGAGCCGCCCTGTACGGTGTTGAGGTCATGGCGGATATGATGAATGTCTCTGACGTGGTCACGCGTGCACGGGAACTTGCCGGTCTCGGCGTCCAGATCATCAATGCCCATGTGGGGATCGATCAGCAGATGGAAGGGAAGGACCCTCTGGATCTGCTGGATAAACTCGGCGATCTGCCGGTCAAAATAGCCGTTGCCGGCGGACTGAATGCAGAATCCGCATCCAAAGCCGCGGCACGCGGCGCCGACATCGTGATCGTCGGAGGCTCGATCATCAAAGCGGCCGACGTCACCAAAGCTGCCCGAAATGTGCGGGATGCGATCGACCGGCCGACGGAAGGGACCTCGGTAAAAATCAGTCTGGATGATATGATCCGCGAACTTCTCGAACAGGTCTCCGCCCCGAACGTGACGGACGCCCTCTACCGGAAAGGAGCGATGAGCGGCCTTTCGGTTCAGCATGTCCCGAAGAAGATGATCGGAAAAGCGGTCACCGTACAAACGTTCGGCGGCGACTGGTCAAAACCGGTACAGGCGATCGATGCCTGCCGGCCGGGGGACGTTCTCGTTATCAGCAATGATAAAAGAACCGACATAGCGCCGTGGGGCGAACTTGCCACGCGCTCGGCCGAGAACAAAGGGGTCGCAGGGATCATTATTGACGGGGCCGTACGTGACTGGGATGATATCATCACCCTTGATATACCGGTCTATGCGACGGCGATCCAGCCGAATGCAGGCGAACCGAAAGGATTCGGCGAGATCAACGCCGAGATCTCCTGCTGCGGCCAGACCGTGAGACCCGGAGACTGGCTGATCGGGGATCAGTCCGGGATCGTTGTTATTCCAAGGGAACGGGCATATGAGGTCGCACGGCGTTCCGTCGAGGTCCAGAAAACAGAAGTCAGGATCCGGGAAGAGATCAGACGAGGGGGAACGCTCGGCAGTCTCTCGCAGCTTCTCAGGTGGGAGAAAAAATGAGCAGAAAACCGCGAGTGGCAAACCCCTCGGACCCTGTTCTCTGGTGCAAGGAGGCGGCCGGGCTGATGGCACGCGGCGATGAGAAAGGCGCGATCTTCTGCTATCAGGAGTCGGTCAAACTTCGGCCGGGCATTCCCGATGTCTGGTACAATCTCGCCCTTCTCTTTGAAAAGACCGGCGAGCGAAAAGAAGCACTGGCAACGCACATCACGGCCGGAAAACTGTTTCCGGGGGATCACCGGTTTCCCGCAGAGCGTGCCAGGCTTCTTGCCGGATCCGGAAAATATTCCGAGGCCGTCGCCGCGGCATCGGATGCTCTGCTGATCTCGCCACACTCTCCAACTCTCCTTGCAAACAAAGCAGGCTATCTCATCTTTGCGGATGATCCCGGGGAAGCCTTACAGACAGCAGAACAGGCGCTCGCGATCGATCCGGGATGTTCGCTTGCAATTCTCCACAAAGCCCATGCACAGGCCGCGCTCGGCGATGCGGCAAAGGCAAAAGATACCCTTAGAGCCGGGCTCTCAGCCATGCCGGATGACTGCCGCCTGCAGAAACTGCTGGCAAATATCCTGATAAGAAATAAAGAATATGAAGAGGGTCTTGCATCAATAGAAAAAGTCCTTCTGCTCGACCCAAACGATGCCGAAATCTGGAGCCTGAAAGGCGCGGCCAGCGCGTATCTGAACCGGAAAGAGGCGGCGATCTCTGCATTCGAACAGGCAATGAAGCTTGATCCGAAAGAGAAATCCTACCGGCAAAACCGCGACGCAGTGCGGAAAGGATAGACCTCATCATTTTTTTCAGTAGTACTTACGCAGTGTGATCTCAACCGGAAAAAACAACTGAGGTCCTTTGAGATGTACTTCGATTTCGTTCACGGACTTAGTGTAGACACAAAATAATATTTAACCGCGAATCTCCGCGAATTAACGCGAATCGCATTTTCCTTACGTTCGGGTGCTCTGCTTCGGCTGATGCGTGCAAATCGAAGATTTGCGTGCCGCCTCAAATGGGCTTTGCCCATTTGGGCTTCGCCTACGCAGGAATCGCACCCTCTCTTGAAAAATGCTGACGGAAAAACCCGCGTGCGGGTTTTTCTGTTGTTTCATTATTTTTTCGATTACACAAAAAGAGAAGCTAACTGAGAGAAAAACCGGCACGCCGGTTTTTTCGCCAGCATTTTTCCAGACGGCGTGCGATTCCTGCGTAGGCGATCAGCCGGAGCAGAGCACGACGGCGCAAGAAAAATGCGATTCGCGTTAATTCGCGGAGGCGTGCAAGCCGAAGGCTTGCGTGCCGCCTCAAATGAGCAAAAGCTCATTTGGGCTTATTCGCGGTTTGTTTTTCTCATGTATCCACACTTGGTAACCCCCTCCCAAATTGGACCCATACCAACGCCGCGTAACTCCTATTTCAGGATAAAAAATAGGGATTAAGTATTCAGATCAGAAATTATAATCTTTCGCCGGAAGCAGTTCGATGCCGGCTTCCACGATCTTCAATGCCGCTTCCCGCGGATTTGTCACTTTCACGATCAACGCGCCGTACTCACCTGAACGGAACGCATACGCATACTCAATGTTGATATTAAGACCGCCCAGAAGATTTGCAACTTCATACAGACCGCCTGGAACATCCTTCATTTTGATCGCGAGAACATCCGTATACTGCAAAGCATAATTCTGCTTCGCAAACTCATTGAACGCGATCTCCGGTTTATCAACGATCGCCCGGACGACCCCGAAGTTATTTGCTTCGGCTATGTTGAATGCCTGGATGGATACGCCGGTGTCAAGAAAGATCTTCGCGATCGCGGCAAGCTTCCCGGCCTTATTCTCTGAAAATATCGACAGCTGTTTGATGATGTATTTTTCCGTCATTTAGATCACCCGATGATCGATTACACGTTTTGCTTTACCCTCAAAACGCGGGAGGGAGTTCGGCGGACAGAGCTCGATCTTGGCAGAGACATTCAGAGCATCCCGAAGAGCGCGCTCGGTACGCATCTGCATCTCCATGAGACCGTTAATACTATCTGTCATCGCATCAGGCTTTAATTCTACCTTTACAAGCATGTCGTCAAGAGGGCCTGTCCTGAACACTTCGATCATAAAGTGGCTCGTGAGATACGGATTTTTCAAGAGAGCATGCTCAATCGCCGACGGGAACACATTGATCCCGCGGATGATCAGCATATCATCGACCCTGCCCTGCAGACGGTCGATCCGCGGCGACGTTCTGCCGCATGCACAATCTCCTTCAAGGATCGACGTGATATCTCCGATCCGGTACCGGATCATCGGGATCGCCTCCTTTTTCAGGACCGTGATCGTCAGTTCTCCCTTCTCACCCGGAGGGAGCTGCTCGCCGGTCTTTGGATCGATGATCTCGGTGTAAGCGATATCTCCGCAGATATGCATACCGTTCAGCTCACTGCAGTCCGTAAACATCGGACCTGAGATCTCAGACGTCCCAAAAATGTTGTGCGCCGTAACTCCCGACTCGGCGTAGATATACCGGCGCATCGCATCCGTCCACGGCTCGGCGCCGAGAACGGCGGTCCGAAGAAGGGTATCCTTGCTGAAGTCCACGCCCATTTTTTTGGCGACATCGATCAGATGGATGAAATACGACGGAGTACAGGCTATCGCCGTCGTTTTCAGATCCTGGATTAACTCGATCTGCCGCTCGGAGTTTCCGGTCGATGCCGGAATCACCGTCGCGCCGACCTTCTCGCCGCCGTAATGCAGACCGAGACCGCCGGTAAAAAGACCGTATCCGTAGCAGACCTGCAAAACATCCTTTTTGCCGACCCCGCACGAAACAAGAGAGCGGGCGACGCACTCGCTCCAGAGATCGATATCGTTCTGCGTGTAGGCAACGACCGTCGGCTTGCCGGTCGTTCCTGATGAAACATGATATCTGACCAGGTCGTCATGCGGAACGCAGACGAGCCCGTCCGGATAATTATCACGAAGATCCGTCTTTTTCATGAACGGCAGCTTGGTGATATCTGTGATTGACGTGATGTCTGCGGGCTTCACGCCGGACTCTGCCATCTTTGTATGATAGAATACCGATGAATCATACAGACGCGTGACCAGTTTTTTCAGTTCCTGATACTGAAGCTTTGCAAGCTCATCTTTTGGCATCGTCTCGATCTTTTCGTTATAATACGGCATACTTAAATGACCCTCCGGTCAACGACTCTCTTTGCTTTTCCTTCAAAGCGGGGGAGAGAACCCGGCTCCACGAGATCGACCTTCGCACGCAGCGTAAGCGTCTCCTGCAAAGCCTTCATGATCTTTGTCTGCAGCTTCGAGAGATCCTGAAGTTCTCCCGAGAAGATATTCTTATTCATCTCCACCTCGATCATCATCTCATCAAGATGGTTCACCCGGTCGATGTAGACCATAAACTGGTCACCCACTTCCGGGATATTTTTCAGCACATGCTCGATCTGACTCGGGAACACGTTGATCCCCCGAACCGTCAGCATGTCGTCGCTTCTGCCGAGAAGTCTTGCGATCTTCTGACCGCGGCCGCACGGACACTCATCCTCCATGAGCATCGTGATATCGCCGGTCCGATACCGCAGGAGAGGCATGGCCTCCTTCATGATCGGCGTTACGACCATCTCTCCCTTCTCTTCGGGACCGAGCACCTCGCCGGTCTTCGGATCGATGATCTCGACGATATAACAGTCATGCCAGATATGGAGACCGTCCTGTTCTGGGCATTCAAAGGCAACACCCGGACCGAAAAGTTCGCTCATCCCGTAACTGTCATACGCCTTGATGCCGAGCCGGTTCTCCAGATCCCGGCGCATATTCTCCGACCAGGCTTCCGCTCCAAAGCAGCCGATCTCAAGCGACGCAAGATCCGCATGCATCTCCTCTGCCACCTCGGTCAGATGCATCGCATAACTCGGCGTGCAGTGAAGACCGCGTACCTTGAAGTCCTGGATCATCTCGATCTGCCGTTTGGTATTCCCGACGCCTGACGGAACGACGGCGCAGCCGATCTTCTCAGCACCCATATGGATCCCGAGGCCGCCGGTGAAAAGAGAGTAGTTCGACGCATTCTGGAAAATATCGCCGGCACGAAGCCCGACCATCGTCAGGTTCCGTGCGATAAGTTCCGACCACATATTGAGATCGTTTTTCGTATAGGCCACGACCGTCGGTTTCCCGGTCGTCCCTGACGTCGTATGGATCCGGTTGACCTGGTTCATCGGCACCGCCAAAAAGCCGAACGGATATCCGCCGCGAAGATCTGCTTTCTTCGTGAACGGGATCTTTGCCAGATCGTCAAGCGATCTGATATCAGACGGGGTAATTCCCGCTTCCCTGAACAGGGTATTGTAGAAACCGATATTCTGCGTCCGTGCAACCGTTTCCTTCAGACGCTTGAGCTGAAGCTCTTCAAGATCCGGGCCGGACAGGGTTTCCATCTTCTCATTCCAGAACATAACGTTAAGTCCTTTGCAGATGGGGGCATGACATGGTGTGTCATGCTACACTTTAGCACCCTATTACATTGTTTTATACGAACATAATGGTTATGACTCGGACTTTATCACTACATGACCATGCCGACGAACATAAACGCAAGTGAGCCGAGGGTAAGCATGACACACGAGTAAAGGACGCCGCCCTTGATCGAACCGGTGCCCATCATTCCGGCCACAAGTCCGGAGCAGAATCCGTGAATAAGGATCGAGTGGTAGATGATCATCTGATAGAGCTGGGCGGGGAAAGAGGAGCCCGAACTGGAACTTAAGTAGGAGAGGGACTCGGCATTCTCCGTCATGATGTTCAAAAACACCTCAGACATGATGATCTGCACGAATACGAATACGGCGAACGCCATGAAAACGATGACGATATACACACCCATATCGCTTTTTCGTTCCCGTTTCAGCGACTCCCTGTTCTTTGCCTCATGATACTGCAGATCGATCGTGAGCGAGAGATCGTTGGTGAAGTGTTCGGTCTGGGAGAGAAGAATGACCAGCCGGTCGACGGAGAGATTTTTCATCCGGTCGGCAAACCGTTTCAGGGCGGATGAGAGTCTCACCCCCCAGACAAGATCGCGGGAGAGCACACGGATGTCCTCCTGGATGTAGCTTTTTCCCTCCTGGGCGGTGAGTTCGATGGCATGGGTCAGCGTCATGTTGTATTTTACCAGAGAACTCAGCTGACGGCAGAAGTCGGGAAGGGCGCCTTCGACCTTGTCTATTCTGCGGTTATACGAACGATAGCTAAATGCATAGGGTATGAGGGCCACCAGAAGCATAACGATGATCACATCATCGACCGCCATACCCCATTCATAGATCATGTACGGATTGAAAAGGACATTGACGGTCGTGAGGTAGAGAACAACACCGACGAGCAAAGATACCGGGACGCTGAAGACGAACACCTTCGCCGGATCCTCGCGGATCGCAGCTCTGGGGTTTCGGAAAAACTCCAGAAACCTCAGCCGTTTGTCATACTTCTCCATCATCTCATAGAGGCGGGTCTCATCCTCCTTGGGCTTGGTGATCGTAAGATGAGGATAGAGAGGAGCGTTCGACATGGGCATCTGGATACGTTTGATGATGTAGGTCTGGCCGAGTGCATCCAGCAGAAGAAGAAACATCACGGTTCCTATCGGCAGCATAAGATATACTACGATAGCGAGGATCATGGGGTCCGATCCCGAGATAAGGCCGATGACCATGATGACGATCACGACAAAAAGGGGGCCTGCCACGAACATGGTGATATACATCTCGGCGATAGCGCCAAGCGAGGAGAGGTAGCTTCTCTGATCGATCTCTCCCTCTTTTTGCATCTCCCGAAGTTTGCCGTACAAAAATACCTCGGCGTTACCGATCGATCGGTAGGTTGCCGACAGTTCGGTCAGGAAGAACCGGAGTTTGTCGGAAGGCGTGGTCTCAGCGAGCCGCTGGATGGCGGTGAACTGATCGTAGCCGCAGAACTCCATATCCGAGACGACCTGACGGAACTCTTTTGCGGCATCTCCATAGTAATCGGCATATCTGGCGATCGAATGGAGCGAGGCGTAGAGCGTGGCGCCGCAGTGATGAAGGGCATACATGAAGGAGACCATTTCATACATGGATGCTTCGATGAACCGCTTCCGGCTGCGCATCTCAAGCTTGGGGTAGGAGATGATCGCGTAGTAGACGGAGACGTTGGCGAGAATGGCGATACCAACTGTCAGGGGGTAGGAGAAGAAGACATATTCAATATCGGCAAACAGGTTTGCAACCGGGAAGAAGAACAGGTCGATGAAAACGAAGGCAAAGATGATGAGAAGAGTTGCGATGAAGCCGAATACACGGGCATAACGGACGAGTCCCTTGACGTCGATATCGATGCGTGCGGAAAAGAGCTCCTTTTCCAGCTGACGGACGCGTTCAGGGGATGGCGTTAAGGGATTTCTCATGACCTACGGCTGCTTCTTTTCCGGAGGGGATCCGGAGGTCTGTTCATCTGCATACAGATCAAACGAGGTGAGCTCACGGTCCGCTTCCACTTCGAAGAGAGGGTCGGGTTCCGGTTCAGACGGGCCGAAGATCTCCTCTTCTGAATGGAGAGGGGCATGGATGTCAAAGAAATAATCCTCACTCGCAGCCTCCGGCTCTGACTCGTATAAAGAGGGTTCCTCCACGGGTTCGGGCTCAACTTCGTCCGGAGAGGGCTCCGCAGGGATCTCAGCCTCCGGTTCTTCTTCGTATGAATATGGCTCCGCAGGGATCTCAGCCTCCGGTTCTTCTTCGTATGAATATGGCTCCACAGGCATCTCAGCCTCCGGTTCTTCTTCGTATGAATATGGCTCCGCAGGGATCTCGGCCTCCGGTTCTTCTTCGTATGAATATGGCTCCGCAGGGATCTCAGCCGCCTGTTCGGCTTCTTCCGGAGAAAGGTCCGCAGGGGTCTCCAGAACCGGCGCGGAATCCGCTATCGAAGGCTGTTCGCCGGAAACTGCCAGCGGAGCGGCGGCAGACGAAGGAACTTCGAGATCCGAATCGTCCGCGTTAGCGGAGGGTTCAGGAATATAACAGACCCGACCCGACGCATCCCCGCGGTCAGAGACAGAGGATCCGCGCCCGTACGCAGCGTCCGACTCGGCGGGCCCGTCCACCATCTCCGGATACTCATCCCTGCTGACCGGCCGGTTGGCAAGCGTCTCATGCAGCTTGCATTTTCCGGGCAGGATCTGGGTGAGATCCGCAATATTTGCCATAACATACTTCGGTCTTGAGAGAAACAGCCAGACGATCCTGGCAAAATCCCGGTAATCCCTGATATCCTGATCAAGCATCGCCTGCAAAATCGCGGTCCTTCTGCGCAGATCCTCGCCCATCGTCGTCATATTCATACCGGTTTTCTCTGCGATAGAAGTATAGACCCGGGAAGAACCTGAGAAACTCGGGGCATCCTTCTCGTAATTATACTGATATACCGTATTGATCTCAAGCTCGCCTTTATCGGTCAGACCCACGATCTCGGTGATCTCCTTACATCTGCGGACCTGCTTTTTGTTGCGGAACATACTTGCCTGACAAAGAACGATATCCAGCGTCTCGATCGTTGCCTTCGGCACGTTGAGGGGCTCGTTTTCCAGACGATGGATTGCCATCGCCACGTCTCCGCCGTGCAGAGTGGAGTAGGTCGTGTGTCCCGAGTTCATCGCCTGGAAAAGTGTCTGCGCCTCGACACCTCTGACCTCACCAAGCAGGATGTACTCGGGTCTCTGCCGCATCGCCGCTTTCAGCAGATCGAACATGGTGATATCCCGCTGAGCAGTGGAAGCGCCGGATGTAAGCGGCACCAGACTCGCGATCCAGTTGTCATGATCCAGCATGATCTCGCGGGTATCCTCGATGGAAACCACCTTCGAAAGGGCAGGAATGAACTGGGAAATAGCGTTCAGGGTAGTGGTTTTTCCCGAAGCCGTCCCTCCGACGATCAGAATCGAGTAGTTATACTGGACCGCCATCCAGAGATAGACCATCTCCTGAATCGTAAATGTATTATTGACCAGCAGATCGATCGGGGAGAACGGATTTTTACGGAACTTGCGGATCGTAAACGAAGAACCGCGGGTCGAGACCACCGTACTGTAGGTCAGCTGGATACGCGACCCGTCGGACAAGGTCGCGTCCACGATCGGGTTGGAAAGCGAGATGTGTTTTCCTGCTTTCTGTGCGAACAGGACCACCAGACTGTCGAGTTCACGGGGATCAGTGAAGAAGATCGAGGTCTTGATGTCCCGGTATTTGCGGTGATACAGATAGACCGGCAGATCATACCCGGAACAGGAGATATCCTCGATGTCATGATCCCCGCGGAGGATATCGACCCTTCCCCAGCCGAAAAACGTGCGTTTCAGATAATATCTGAGTTTATAGACCGTGGCGTTGGTGATCGGCAGATCATAGGAGTCGAGCAGGTAGTCGATCGATTCATACAGGACATCCTTCATCTCGGTCATCTCGATATCCTTCAGGATCAGCAGGTCACGGACAGCCGGCTGAAGACGTTCGAGAAGGTCGGCTTCAAAAGGAGTCAGCCCGGGTTCGTGGGCGATGTAGACGTTTTCATACTCGGATGTCCGGATGATGGTGACCCGCGTGAGACCGGGTTCGATCCAGTAGGCTTCGAGAACTTCGTCAGTTTTTCGGAGTTTGGGAGAGACTAAAGACCCGTCCCGTTCGAAATCATACTCAGGGAGGGTCTCATATTCATCCTCTTTTGTCTCTTCCCTCTTTTTTTTGCCGAACATCTGTACTATTCCCGTGAAATTATTTTCAGCGCCTGACTGCACTATTATAGTATGAACAATAGATTTGCTTACTGCAGTAATATAATTTCCTTAGATGATGAATATATTCCTTCGCAAAGAAGTATATTTGCGGAGAGGAAACGCATAGTATCATGGCTGAAGACGGCAGAGGAGGGGAAAGCGGCGTGTCGCCGGTGATCGCCGCACTTTTGATCCTGGCGCTCACCGTTCTGCTGACCGGCGTTTTGGCGGTCGGGATCCTTTCGGTTGGGATGCAGGATCCGGCGCCGGCGGCAGGGATCATGATCTCGGAAAATACCGGGGTGATTACTCTCGCCCATTTTTCTGGAGCGACGCTTTCTGCGGGGGAGTATGCCGTTTTGGTGAACGGTATCGATCAGACCGCGCATTTTCAGGCGGATGAGCGGGATTTTGGCCCGGGAATGAGACTGACCTGGGAGTACGGAATGACAAAACCGCTTGGTTCGGTGTCTGTTGTGTATACGGGCGGGGGAAGGTCAGTGGTGATCGCTGAGAAACAGTTTTCCCGGGAGGGAAAAGGAGAGGTGAATGCGGCATTTACTGCCGTGATAATAGAAGGTAAAAATGCCACAAGCCAGGTGAAGACGGGCGTTTCAGGGACAAAACCTCTTCCGGGAGTGATCGCCGGTCAGGCTGATCTTTGGGTGGTTCCGGATCAAGGATCCGATCAGGTGACGATCGCGTTCACCGCTGATGAGGAGGGGTCTGATCTGACTTTTTCCTGGACGAGCGGGAACGGGCAGACTGCCTCCGGAAGGACGGCGGATTTTGTCTATGATTCTGCGGGTTCCTATACGGTTCGTCTGGATGTTTTGAATACGGCATCCGGCGAGTCGGGATCGGATTCGATGAAGATCTCTGTGCGGGATCCGGGACTTTCGGCGATGACGTGGGTGAAGAGGGATACACTCGTTACCGGCGGGTTTGCAGCGAGGACGACGACTGGCGGGATCGGACTGGACAGAAACTCAGGGGGGTGGGCATTTCAGTACAATGATCCCAGATTTTTTGGAGTAGAGTTTAAAGTAGTGCTTACCGATTCTGTAACTAAATCATTTAATCATGTACGATCAAGAGAGGAGATGGTTCCGGGAATCTGGTATCATGCAGCGGGAGTTGTCAGAGATTCCGGGACAACTGCGGCAGAGACGCTCAGAATTTATGTGAACGGCGTGTATCCGGCTTCTGCTGTGTATGATACAAATCCTGCCGGTCTGCGGTACCTGGATCCGTCAAGTTCCGCGGTCTATGTGAATCCCTCGTTCAACGTGTCATCATACTCTGAAGTGCCGTTTCCTCTGAGCGGTGCGGAGATCGCTGCGGTCTATGCTGCCGAGAGGGATGATCCGCGGTGATGAGGAGGGGATTTCCGGCCGAAATATCTGATCTCAGGGTAAGATGGAGAGAGTGTCTGCCGGTCTTTGCCCCTCTTCTTCTGCTCGGGCACTTTGCATTTTCCTCCACCTCTCGCAATTCCAAGATTTGCTCGCAAGTCTATCGACTTGCTCAGCTGAGGTCGTCCGCGTTTCGCGTCCAACCCGCAGTCGCAAGTTTTCGCTTCGCTCAGCCTTGCTTAGCTAAGACCGCCCCTCCGGGACGGTCCGCCTCCGCAAAAAATATATAATCATGATTATAATAATTACGATTATATGAATCAGCAGTTCCTTGGGAGAGAACAAGAACTTGCATGGCTGCAGGAACGCTACGACCGACCGAAAGGTCAGCTCCTCGTCCTCTACGGCAGACGCCGGATAGGCAAAACCGAAACCCTCCGGCAGTTTGCCAAAGACAAAGAACACCTCTTCTATGCCTGCACTGAATCGGCCGACCGCCAGCAGCTCGATGCATTCAGCCGACGGCTCCTTGCCAAAAATATCCCCGCATCACGCTATCTCACCGTCTTCCCCTCATGGCAGGAAGCGTTATCGGCCCTTCTCGAGCTTGATGCCAAAACCAAACGGCTCATCATCATCGACGAATTCCCCTACATGGTCAAAAGCAATCCTGAGATCCCCTCCATCCTGCAGGCCATCTGGGATGAAAAACTGCAGTATCAAGACATCATGCTCGTCTTGTCCGGAAGTTCCATGAGCTTCATCGAACATGAACTTCTTGCAGAAAAAAATCCGCTCTACGGCAGAGCGACCGGCATTCTCCAGATGAAAGAGATGGATTTCTCCGATGCGGTCAAGTTCTTCCCAACCTACTCCCCGGAAGATAAAACAGCAGCCTATGCGATTCTTGGAGGCATTCCCCACTATCTCAAACAGTTCGATCCCTCCCTTTCACTTGAAGAAAATATCGTCAAAAATATTCTGCAGAAAGGCTGCGTTCTTTACAGTGAAGTTGAGCTGTTGATGCACGAAGAACTCCGCGAAACTGCTGTTTACAACACCATCATCAGCGCCGTTGCTCTCGGCAATACAAAACTTTCCGATATCCACGCAAAAACACTTATCGAAAAATCAAAACTCAGCTCATATCTTCGTAATTTGATTGAGTTAGGCATCATAACCCGCGAATTTCCCGTTACCGGGAGTTTAAAAGAGTCGTCAAATATCCAGCGGGGGCTGTATAAGATCACGGATAACTATTTCCGGTTTTACTATGCGTTTGTCTATCCGCATACGTCGGAACTGGAGTACGGCGGTGCACAGGGAATCTATACCTACGCAGTAGCTCCATATCTCGACGAATACATATCCCGGGTGTTTGAGGATATCGCCGTCCAGTATCTGAGAAAACAGAACAACGCAGGAGCTCTGCCGTTTCATTTCACGAAAATCGGGAGATGGTGGAACAAGACGGATGAGATTGATATTATGGCGCTCGATGCAGAAGGATCCCAAATGCTCCTTGGCGAATGCAAATACAGGAACGCAAAGACGGATACCGATACTCTGTACCCCCTAATGCGCAAATATCCCCCCTCGCCCGATGTGAAGGCGTACTACTGTCTATTCTCGAAATCCGGCTTCACCAAACGATTACTGGATGAAGCCGGGGAAAAAGGCGTGCTGCTTTTCGCACTCAAAGAAATTGCCGGGTGAACGGATCCGATGAAATCGTCAGCATCCCGCTTGAACTGGAATCCGCAGGCACACAGAAACTGATCGCCCTCTACTTCCCTCTGAAGAAAGTCCTGGACTCCGCTTCGGGCTATCTCATACATCCGCACCCAGCCAACTCCATCCTAACCCTGATATTCCAGTGATCGAACGTGACCACGTGAGAATTCAGGCATCTCATCTCACAATACACGAAATCAAAGGACATGCCCATAAAAAAAAGATTCCCCCTTCCCCCCCAAACTTAGGGAAGGGGGGGCGGCAAGCTAAAACCAGAGAAAACGGTTTTTTACCTGCACCGCGAAGAAAATTTCACCTCAATCTGCTAGACAATTCGGGCAGGAGAGTCATCTTAGGCAGTACTCCTGTCCTCACTAACTAAATTCGATCTTAGAATATATATACCCCTGACCGCGCGGTGGCGGGTTGACGAACAAGCGAGGGTCGAAGACCCGAAGCGGAGAACAAACCGAATGTTTGTGAACAAGCGAGGGCTGTAAGCCCGAGTCGGAGAACAAACCAAAGGTTTGTGAACAAGTCGACGACCTCAGCCAAGCAAATCTCTGATTTGCGATGCGATAATGCCCCCGATTTTAGCGAAAACGATGTGGTCACTGAGTGAGGAGGGGGTTTTACGATGCAAAAAAATGAGATTTGCTCCGCTGAGCCACCCCCTTCATTTCCCCCTCCGGATCCCTATCACCTTCACCTTTGGATCTTCGCTGAAAAAGAACGGAATCGACATCTCCATCCTGCCATTCACAGTTGGCAATTCCCCCTCCTCTCCATCATTTTCCGAATCGTTCATCATCTTTCAACGCAAACTGGTTTATTACTCCATGGGATTGTTCGACACATTCAGAAAACAGGGCGGCGCTCCGTTAAAAAAAGCCGACTCCGCAATGTGGCTTGCCCAGGCCCAATCATACATCCGGCTCAAACGCTTCACCGACGCTCTTCACTGCCTTGACAAAGCGATCGCCTGCGATAAGGAAAACCCTCTCGCCTGGCATGAAAAAGGCCGCATCCTCGCTCTCGTAAACGAAGAAAAGGCCTCCATCTCCTGCTACGACCGGGCGATCGAACTCCGTCCCGGCTCGGCCGTCTACTATCACAACAAAGGAGACGCCCTCGCCTCCTTTGGCCGATATGCCGAAGCGGACGAATGCTTCAAAAAAGCCCTCTCCCTCTCACCCGATGACGTCGTCTTCCTCACCAGTCATGCACGCATGCTTTCCCAGGCAAAAAAATACCGGGAAGCCGACGAGATCATGGCACGCGTCTGCGACCTCGAACCGCGGGGTCCCGAACACTGGTTCAACCGCGCCACCATGCTGTACGACTGCGGCAAAATGGAAGACGCCGTCTCCTGCTACAAAGCCGCCTTCACCATCGCCCCGGGCCATGCGGTAAGCTACTTCAACTGCGGAAACGCCCTCTCCTCCCTCAATAAATATGAAGAAGCCGTCTTCTACTATGACAAAGCATTGAAATATGAACGGTCCATGACCGGAGCCATGAACAACAAAGGCATGGCGCTCAGCATCCTTGGAAAACATGACGAGGCATACGACTGTTTCCGGCGGGTCCTCATCGCCCAGCCGAACAACCCGGACGCCTGGTACAACAAAGGATACGAGCAGCTGCTTCTTGGAAAATATGCGGACGCCGCCGAGTCTTTAGACAAAGCTCTCTCCTTTGCCGACGCAAACGACCGCGAACTTATCAAAAAATGCCGGGAGGCCAAGGAACAGGCCGCCCGGTCAGCATAAAAAACTCTTTTACGAACCTTCAAAGCGTGAATCGAACTTCGGGTTCAGCAGATGGATCTTCACGACAGACCCCTCCTTCACGATCACTTCCGGCCACAGACGGGTGCCTGAATGGATGGTCACGTCATTTTGCAGGATCGAACGCGCCCCGATCACGGTATTGTGCTCCACGGAACATTCATCCCCGATATTTGTCCCGACATCCACGATGCTTCCCGAGATCGTGGTCCCGGACCCCACCACCACGCCGTTATAGATCGACGAGGAAAATATCTTCGCATTGGTCTTGATCACACAGTTGTCTCCGATGCTTGTGTACGGGCCGACGATAACATTATCCCCGATCATCACCCCGTTTCCGACAAGAACCGGGCCGACGATCCGCGAACCGGCCCCAAGCGTGATCCCGTCGCCGAAGGTAACGGGTCCGGTGATGTGGGCATCTTTGATATTCAGTGTTCCCGACACGCTCGTCACGGTCTTTTCCTGCAGGATCCACTTCTCGGCGGCACGCAGCATCGCCGGGTTGCCGACATCCGTCCAGTTCCCGCGGGCAAGCCAGCCGTTGAGCTGATACCCCTTCTCCATAAGCAGCGGGAAGAGATCTTTGGCGAAGTCGAACTTGGTGTTTTCCGGAATGAACCCGAAGATCTCCGGGTCGCAGACATAGATGCCGGTGCTCGCAAGGTTCGAGAAGATCTCTCCCGGCGCCGGTTTTTCCCTGAACCGCCGGATCCGAAGGGATGCGTCGATCTCGGCGATACCGAACTCGCGGGGATCCTCGATACTGATCAGACCGATCGAGGTGATCGCCGGAGAATTCATATGGTCCCGGTAGAACTCCAGAAGGTTGAGATCGGTCATATGGTCGCCGCCGACCACAAGGAACGGGGCGTCTTCCAGATACTTCTGGGCGTTTTTCACACTGCCGGCGGTCCCGAGTTTGATCTCTTCGGGAACATAGGTGATATTTGCCCCGTAGAGCGACCCGTCGCCGAGCGCTTTCTGGATGTCGTCGCCCATATACCCTATGGTCAAAACGATGTCAGTAAACCCGAGGTTGGCAAGATGCGTTACCAAATGCACGATAGAGGGTTTGTTGGCTATCGGGATGCAGGGTTTTGGACGCTCAAATGTTAACGGACGAAGACGGGTGCCCTCTCCGCCGCACATAATGCATGCTTTCATTCTGTCTATATTTGCTGTAGGGAGTTATGAGTATTGTGGGGTGAGGCGATCCGGAAAAACGGATCCGAGATCAGGAAATATGCAGAAAAAAAGTGAGAAGACTATATGCCGGGATCCTAGATCCCAAGGACCATCCGCAGCACGTCCCGAAGACCCGGGGCAAGACCCACAACGATCATTGCCAAAAGCACCAGATGCCAGATGCTCTCCATCCCCTCCTCTTTCCGGAATTTTTCCAGCACCCATATGGCCGGGATCAGTACAACGATCTTGAGAGCGAACATCACGTACGGCGTTCCCGTAAGCTCGATCAGCGTGCTTCCCAGAACATGCTGCTCGATGTATCCCTTGAATTCCAGAGCATAACTCGTCGCCGAAGCGTCCAGCATATGGCCGGCGATCAAAACCAGGTAGAGCGGTTCGTTGATATATTCAAAGCGGAACAGGTACCGGAGAACTGCCCAGAGAGCTATTGACGCCGCCGCCGCAATCAAAAAGACCCAGAGTCCGGCAAGGATATCCACCTCGGCCGCCCGTGCAAAACCGAACCAGATCAAAAATCCGGCAGTGATCAGCGATGAGATCACGCCGCCGAGCATAAACGGCGTCGTGTAGGAGACGACGATCTTGTTCTTCTGCAGCTGATACGAGATAACCAGCATTACAATGGCAAAGATCAGCGTCAGAATATACACCTGGGGAGTTACGAAAAGGATCCACCAGGGGCCGGGAACCATGCCCGTATCCTCGACGACACGAAGCAGACCGCCCAGGATTATGTAGGAAAGACCGGTAAGGATGAGCGGGGTGTCGATAGGAATATCGGCCTTTTTCAGACAGCGGTAAAGTATATACAGTCCTAAGAGCACTAATAGAGCATACAATATCGTCTGGAAGACCGTATATGTCGAGCCTTCCAGTTCGACTATCCATTTATATAATTCATTTAACATAGGGGACCACGATCATGAAAACTAAGAATAATAGGATACTCAAGGATAAAACCTTTGACAAATCCCGATGGATCCAGATGCCCAGGGATGTGATCGCCGGACATGATGCTCTGCTCCAGCTCCCGAACGTGATCACCGATCTCGGCATCACCGGTCCGCTTCTTCTTCTTTCAGGAAAAACGACCATGCAGACGACGGGTTCGGCGATCCTGCGTCTGCTGGAGGGCAGGCAGGTCGTCTCCGCCGTTGTCGGGGAGATCACCTATGAGGAGATCGCGAGGATCGAGGAACTGGCCCAGGCCGCCGGCATCGTTCTGATCATCGCGGCAGGCGGCGGCCGGGTCATCGACACGGCAAAGGTCGTCTCCTACAATCTCGACATCCAGTTCATCAGTGTCCCGACAGCCGCTTCTCACGACGGTATCGCCTCGTCCCGTGCCTCTGTCATGACGGAGGACGGAAGCGTGAGCGTGGCGGCTCACCCTCCCCTCGCGATCGTGGCCGATACCGGCATTCTTGCGGCCGCTCCCCGCCGGCTGATGGCCGCCGGATATGCCGATATGGTCGCCAACTATACCGCGGTCCTCGACTGGGATCTTTCGAAAGAAAAAACCGGGGAGCAGGTCAGCGAGTATGCGATGACGCTTTCGATGATCACGGCCGAACTGATGGTGGAGAATGCAGAGAACGTGAAAGCCTTCGATGAAAAAGCCGCATGGATCGTCATGAAGGCGCTGTTTGCATCCGGTGTCGCCATGAGTATTGCCGGAAGTTCCCGGCCGGCATCGGGCGGCGAACATAAGTTTGCCCACATGCTCGAACGGCTCGCTCCGGGAAAAGCCCTTCACGGGGAAGCCTGCGGGATAGGCACGATCATCAGCATGATCCTGCACAAAGGCGACTGGCAGAAGATCAGAAGATCGCTCAAAACGATCGGCGCTCCGGTAACGCCCAAAGAGCTGGATATCTCTGACGAGATCGTTATCGAAGCGATCCTTCGGGCAAAAGAGATCCGGCCGGAACGCTACACCATCTTTGATGAGGAGATCACCCGGGATCAGGCGGCCTCACTGGTTGCCCGGTTATATGAGGAGTAAGCTATGGACAAGGAAGAAACAATAATAACCATCGTCGGCTCGGTCTATGCCCAGGAGGGGGCCGAGTTCGTCTATGCAGGAAAAGCGCCAGAGTGTGAATCATGCAAGATCGTCAAGGTCTGTCACAACGCAAAACTCAGGGAAGGAAAACGGTACCGTGTCGTTTCGGTCCGAAAAACCAAACATGACTGCGCCGTTCACGAAGGCGGAGCAAAGGCCGTAGAAGTTGAAGAGACGATCATCACTGCCGTGATCCCGACGAGTCAGGCGACCCGCAGGACCCGGATCACGTATACGCCGGTCTGTGATGATGTATTCTGTAAAGGGTATGCGTTCTGTCACCCGGACGGGCTGACGGAGAAGGGCAGATATGTGGTCCTTGAGGTCCTGGGTCCCTACTCGGAGTGTCCGAAGGGTGTGAAGAATCTGAAACTCGTCGAGATGCGTTCCGTTCCGACCTGAAGGTTCAAACGAGTCAGCTTCTCTGACGTTCCCGGATTTTTCTGCAGAGGTTTTCCGCGGTCTGTGCTATCCTGTCCTTTGGCAGCAGCGAATCGATCCAGGTCTGCGGCACTCCCCAGAGAATGCCGGCCAGTCCTCCGGCGATGCATGCGATAGTGTCCGTGTCTCCGCCGAGGACGCATGCACGGCACACCACGTCCGCATACGCCGATCCGTCCCTGAAACAGATAAATGCGCATCTGGTCGTCTCGACCGGGTCAAGCGAAGGCACCAGTTCACCGGTGAGGTAGACCGCCGGCACCTCCGCCAGGACCTCGGCTTTTGATTTTCCCGCTGTCAGTCCTGCCGCGGCTTTTGCCAATGCTGCACAGCAGTCAGCGGCGTCTTTGTCATAATGCGTGAAGCCCGAAACGATGCGGGCGGTCTGCTCCGGATCTTCCTCCATAACGAGTCCGACGGGTATGGTCCGCATAACACTGCCGTTGGTTCTGCTTCCGCGGGCCGTGTGGACGGCGCAGACAGCCTTTTCAGGATCGCATCCCTGTTCCAGAAGCGAAGCCAGGGTCCGGGTCGTCTGCCCGAACGTCGACGCATCGTCCCGGAGCGTGAGGATGAGTTTTCGCAGAAATACCGACCGGTCGAACGCTCCCGTCTCGCAGTAGGTTTCCGCGAGAGCGAGCGTCATCAGCGTGTCGTCGGTGACCCCGCCTTTTTTCAGGCCGAACTGCCCTCCGCCCGCCATGCAGACCTCTCTGTTCTCATCCCGGCACGTTCCTTCATACGACGCTCCAAGAGCATCGCCCGCCGCACAGCCGAACAGTCCTCCGATGATCCTTGCCCTCAGCTCATTCATTCCTGTGATCAGCTGTACTGTTCTCACATATAAGGCTGTCTGATGATGTTCTTTGCAAAACACTCTCGCGCAAAAAATCCGGGAACATCTGCGGGGCATTTTTCAAATCTGCGTTCAATGAGGGATTTTATTCCGCCGCAACTCCCGAAAAAACCGTCGTGAAACGAACTCTGATATAAATATGACGAGTAACCTATATGTGCCGATATGATAGACAAGATTAAGGAAGATTTTTTTATAAGAGGTGTTAGAAAATAATGCAGAAAGAAGAGTTACTCCATTTACACATGCTGATGGTCCAGGTCAAGAAGTATTATGAATCAGTATCCGGAAACAATGTTCAGACCGCTGAATACGACGCACTGCAGATATCGCCGATTCACATTCATAAAAATAAGAATCTGCACCGCGTCGCTCTTCTCACTCTGGGAAATGAGATCGTTTCAGATATGAACGCAACTCAGGCCGCCCAGACTCCCTTTACTCAGGAACCAAGCCAGAGTATCGTAGCAGAACACTGATCTTATCACAGATGGACGAGCACGCCGTTTATCGTGAGATCATCTCACGCATTTTTTCCGATCCGGAGCCGGATATCCAGCATATCAAACTCTCGATCTGCCGCAGGTATGCTCTTGACGTGATGCCGAAGAACTCGGCGATCCTTGGAGCTGCCAAGCCTGAAGAGTATGAGGCTCTCCGCCGGGTTCTTATGGTAAAACCGACCCGGACCCTTTCCGGCGTCGCTCCGGTCGCGGTTATGACATCTCCCTGTGCATGCCCGCACGGGAAATGTCTGCCGTGCCCGGGCGGTCCGGATCATGTGTTTCAGTCTCCGCAGAGTTATACGGGAGAGGAGCCGGCGGCTCTGCGTGCACGCCAGAACGAGTATGATCCGTACCGGCAGGTGACCGCACGTCTGGGTCAGTTCAAACGTCTGGGTCATCATGTCGATAAAGCCGAGCTGATCGTCATGGGCGGGACGATGACCGCCCGCGATGATGCGTATCAGGTATGGTTCGTTTCGGAGTGCCTTCGGGCGATGAACGAGTTCTCCGGAAATAAGTCCGCTGCCGGATCGGTGGAGGAGCTGATGCTCGAGAATGAAAAAGCCGATGTCCGCTGTATTGCGACGACTTTTGAGACCCGGCCTGACTGGTGTCGAAAGGAGCATATCAATAAGATGCTCGATCTCGGGGTGACCAAGGTCGAGCTCGGGTTCCAGCACACCGAGGATGAACTTCTGCTGCAAAACAAACGCGGCCATACGGTCGGGGATAGTGTTCGTGCAAACACCCTCCTCCGGGATGCCGGCATCAAAGTGGGGTTCCATGTCATGCCGAATCTGTACGGAAGCACAATTCCGCGTGACCGCGAGATGTTCGACACGCTTTTTACCGACCCGCGGTTCTGCCCGGATTTCCTGAAGATCTATCCGACGCTGGTTACACCCGGCGCAGAGCTTGAAGAGCTCTGGAAGCGGGGCGAGTACGTCACGTATGATGAGGATGAACTTGTCGATCTGCTCGCCTATGCAAAAAGCCGGCTGCCCGAGTATGTCAGGCTCCAGCGTGTCCAGCGGGATATCCCGGCAAAACTCATCGTCTCCGGATCGATCCACGGACACATCCGTCAGATGGCGGCGGCCAGACTGAAAGAACAGGGGGGGAGCTGCCGGTGTATCCGGTGCCGCGAGATCGGCCGCCGGCCAAGCAGCGCGGTCGTGGAGGAGAAGAGCCAGGTCTATTCCTGCTGCGGCGGGACAGAGCATTTCCTGTCGACGGTCGCCGGCGAGTCGCTGATCGGATTTGTCCGTCTGCGGTTTCCGGGTACGGTGTTCAGGCCGGAACTCGAGGAAGCCGCTCTGGTGCGTGAGCTCCACGTCTATGGAGAAATCGTCCCGCTTGGCGAATCAGGCTCGGGAGACAAGCGCCAGCACCGGTCGTACGGCCAGCAGCTTTTGAAGCGTGCCGAAGAAACCGCGCGTGAAGCCGGGTATTCGAAGGTCGCCGTAATGAGCGGTGTCGGGGTCAGACCTTACTATCATAGACAGGGATATCAGCGTACAGGTCCATATATGATTAAGAATCTATGAAACCTGCCACGCTCGAATTTCTCAGGCAACGTTTTTCTGCCTACTACAACGGGGCCATTCCGGGAGCGGGGGCAGGGTATGTTCCCGAGTCCCTTACCGAACGTGAGTGGGGGTTTCTTTTCTTCACCGAAAATCCGCGGTCAGGCATGCGGCGGCACATCTCGTTCACGTCTCAGGAGGAGCTGAACGCGTATCTGAAGAACATGGTTCCGGCCCATGTGTATTACTCGACCGCATATTATACGCATCCGGGAGCCGCCCAGATGGCGGACAAAGAGTGGCTCGGGGCCGATGTGATCTTCGATTTAGATGCAGATCACATCGTCCGTGCGCCGTACGATGTCATGCTTGCCCGGGTAAAAGAGGAGCTTTTCAAACTGATCGATATGCTGACTGGCGAACTCGGGTTTGCAAAGCGTGATCTCCGCATCAACTTTTCCGGAGGACGCGGATATCATGTCCATCTCCCGCTTCTTTGCGTCCGCGGGTGGAGCACGGCGGAGCGCCGGGAACTGGTGAATTACGTCTCCGGAACCGGTCTTTCATTCGACAGCATGCTGGCCTCATCACAGAAGTCCGGCTGGCCGGTCAGGTATCACGACGCGCTGGCAGATGAACTTTCCCGGATCGCGGTTCTGCCTCCGGAGGATGCACTCGCATATCTTTCCGGACTTTCCGGGATCACGGAAAAGTTTGCCGCGGGTTTCTTGAAAAATATCGCGGCCGCCCAGACGCTTCTCGACAACGATCCAAAAAAGCTTCTTGAAAACAAGGTGGTGCGGGCAATCGCCAATGCAGAAAACGCCCCCTTCCAGGCAGGTGTCCTATCAAGGGCCGCGCAGGCAGACGAACCTGTCACGACGGACGTCAAACGCCTCATTCGTCATCCTGGCTCTCTTCACGGGGGCTCGGGTATGCGCGTGGTCCCGATCCCGGCCGATCAGCTGGATGGGTTCGATCCGTTGATCGACGCGATCGTTTTTGGGGAGCGCAGCGTCTCCGTTGACTGCGCGTTCAATATGTCCATGCCGATCCTTGGAAATACCTACGCGCTGACCACCGGCCGCAACACCGTTCCCGAGGCACTTGGAGTATTCCTCTGCTGCCGGGGCATCGCCGAGTATTCAGGGGGGCTGTAGATGGGAAGGATCACCACCTCCGATCTGCACGGGTATCTGATCGATGAACGAAATCTGGGTTCTCTTGCCGAGATCCCGGCTACCCTGTATGAAGAGGTCCATGCGGATATTCTTGCCCTGTATAAACAGGCCGCTTCGCACGACGACCCGTTCGGCGAAGGCGCGCAGAGTGTTTTGAAGGAGCGCGAAAGTCTGCGCGAATACATTCGCGATCTGTACGGGGTCCGGACCCGGAAAATCCTCGCTCTTGCCCTCGCTCGTGCAAACGGCGAAGAAATCAACCGGGAAGAGATCCGGATGATGGTCCCGGGCGAGCGTATGCTTTTCGATGTTGTGTATGAATCCGCCTCCTCCTGCAGAAAGACTCTTTTAGATGGGAAACCAACATTAGAGACCACTGCATACCATTTCGTTCCCGCAGAGGTTTCAGCCGAACAAGCTCCGGTCCCGCTGACGCCTGTGAACGAGAGCCCGGATAAGCAGTGCGCAGATGAAGTGAACGTAACGTCCGCCGATGCCCCTGCTCCCGAGTCATACCGCGTGATCGCGGTATATGAAAATCTTCCAGAATTTCAGGATTATAGCGGACGAATTTACGCTCTTTCGCCAGGAGATGTCGTATCGCTGCCACCCCAGATGGCAGATGTTCTGTGTAAAGACAACAAAGCCTTAAGTATCAGGCTTCGCAAATAAGTATGGTATTTGGTATTCCCGTTTCAAAGGGGTAAATATTCATGAAGAAACCAGTAAAATTTAACACCTACTGCCCATACTGCCGGAAACACACCGAGCACGAGGTTGAGAGGGTAAAGAAAGGCAAGACGACCGGTCTCCACTGGATTGACCGTCAGAAAGCACGCCGCAGCAAAGTTGGCAACCGTGGTAAATTCGGTAAAGTTCCGGGAGGAGACAAACCGACCAAGAAGATCAACATGCGCTACCGGTGCAAGATCTGCGGTAAAGCCCACTTAAGAGAAGGGTACCGTGCAGGTAAATTCGAACTTACGGAGTAAGTAATATGGTAAAAGCATCCCGAGAAACCCGGAGCAAGTTCCTGAAGGTAAAATGTCCGGACTGTGAAAACGAACAGCTCGTATTCGAGAAAGCAACCTCCGTTGTTGAATGTACCGTCTGCGGACGCGTCCTTGCAGAGCCGACCGGCGGCAAGGCTGTTATCAAAGCAGATGTCGTAGCAACATTTGAATAAATCTGGAAAATTATCTGATGAGTGAAAGAGATTGGCCAATAGATGGAGAACTTGTCGTCTGTAGTGTTACAGAGGTCAAGGACTTTGCGGCATTTGTAAACCTGGATGAATATGAAGGACGGCAGGGGCTGATCCCTATTGCAGAGATCGCCCGCGGCTGGATCAAACACATACGGGATTACATCCGTGAAGGACAGAAAGTTGTCTGTAAAGTTCTTCACGTGGATGAACGCCGCGGCCACATCGATCTTTCCCTCAAAGATGTCAACGAACACCAGCGCCGGGAAAAGATCCAGGACTGGAAGAATGAGCAGAAGGCACATAAGTGGATCCAGTTTGCTTCGACCGAGTCGAACGTCGAGATCAAGACGTTCGAAGAGGCGATGTATGCTGAGTTTGGTTCGCTTTATGCGGCGTTCGAGGCCATTGCTTTATACGGTGACGCTACTCTCGCTAAATTCTCCCTTCCCGCAGAGGGGGCCCTTGCTCTCGCAAAAGTCGCCGCGGAAAATGTGAAAGTTCCAAAAGTCACCGTGAGTGCGATCCTTGAGCTTACCTCCACCAAACCCGACGGTGTCAACATCATCCGCCGTGCACTCAGAAGCGCTGAACCGAAAGTGGACGGCGCCGAGATCGAACTTCTCTATCTCGGAGCCCCGCACTACCGGGTAAAAGTCGTCGCTCCTGACTACAAAACTGCAGAAAAAGCACTGGTCAAAGCATCCGAAGCAGCGATCGGTGTGATGGAACGCGCTGAAGGTTCCGGCAAACTCATCCGGAAACAGAAGTAATATCTGGTGTTTTTATGACGGGTCATATTCGTAGATGCCCTGAATGCAACACCTACACTCTTTTTACGATCTGCCAAAAATGCGGATCTTCTACGGTTTCTGCCCATCCGGCAAGATATTCACCTGAGGATCCCTATGGTAAATATCGAAGGATGGTTAAGGCATGGAACAGGTAAACGTCAGATGGTATGTTGAGGATGTGGCAGCGCATTCCGCTCCGGTAGTGATCGCAGGGCTGCCCGGTGTCGGACATGTCGGCAAACTTGTTGTCGACCATCTTGTTCACGTCCTTTCAGCGGTGAAGGTTGCCGAGATCACCTCCACCCTTTTTCCTCCGCAGATGTATCTCTCGGAAGACGCGGTCCTTCGGATGCCGAGAAACGAGGTGTTTTTTGCACCGGGGTCCGCGAGTTCTCCTGGGATCCTTCTCCTGGCAGGTGACTGTCAGAGCACGACGCCCGAGGGACATTACATTCTGGGAAATGCGTATATACGCGTCTTCGAACTGCTCGGCGTCAAACGGATATACACGCTCGGCGGCTACGGGGTCGGCAGAATGGTGGAGACCCCGCAGATTCTTGCGGCGCTTTCCTCTGCGTCGTTAAAGGACGAGGTCCTCTCAGCAGGAGCTGTTTTGAATAAAGAAGAGCCGGTCGGCGGGATCATCGGGGCCGCGGGTCTTCTGATCACCCTTGGCCGTCTTGCCGGCATGGAGGGAGTCGCTCTCCTCGGCGAGACGTCCGGGTATCTGGTGGATCCGGTCAGTTCGACTGCCGTTTTGGATGTGCTGGAAAAACTCACCGGCATCACGGCGGACCGGACCGAGCTTGCCGAGCTCGCATCCCAGATGATGACCGAGGTCTCGGCGCTTGCCTCCACTATCCAGAGAAACAATGCAGACGACCTGAGTTATATTGGATAATCGCTATGCAGTGCAACGCGGATCTCCACCTCCACTCCTGTTTTTCGATGGCGACCTCGCCTGAGATGCTTCCGGACAAGATCCTTGCCGGCTGCCGGACAAAGGGCATCCGGATCGTCGGGACCGGTGATGCTCTTCACCCGGTCTGGCGGGAGATGTGGGTGCCTTTTCTGGAGAACGATCATGGTATCACGGTCGTTCCCCAGACCGAAGTTGAAGACTCCTCCCGCGTCCATCACCTGATCCTGATGGAGACGTTCGATCAGTTTGCCGAACTTCAGCAGAGGTTCGCCCCCTCCTGCGGTCATCTGACGACGGCAGGCCGCCCTCATCTTCACCTGACGGGAGAAGAGATCGCCCGCGAGGTACATGATCTTGGCGGACTGATCGGTCCGGCCCATGCATTCACCCCGTGGACGTCTCTCTTTGCCGCTTTTGACCGGCCTTCCGACTGTTACGGCGAAGAGTCTATCGAGTTCTGCGAGCTGGGACTTTCAGCTGATTCTTCCTACGGTGCAGGCATCGAAGAGTTTGCAGGGGTTCCATTTTTATCGAACTCGGATGCCCACAGTGCGGCGCCGGAGAAACTCGGCCGCGAGTTCACGCGGATGGATCTGGCATCCCTTTCGGTGCGGGGGATCCTTGAAGCGGTGAAAAAAGGATCGGTCGTGCTGAACGCCGGATTTTTCCCCGAGGAGGGAAAATACAACAGGACGGCCTGCACGCGGTGTTATGCCCAGTTCTCCCTTGCCGAAGCGGAACATTTTCACTGGAAATGTCCGCATGACAAAGGCAGGATAAAACTCGGCGTGAAGGAACGTGCGGAACAACTTTCGTCGATACCGCCGACGGATCGTCCGCCTTATCTGAAGATGATCCCGCTTGGGGAGGTCATCGCCCGCGTACTGGGAGTCTCCTCGCCAAACACCAAAAAAGCGCGGGCACTGTATTCTGCGTTCATCGAGGCGTTCGATAACGAGATCAGCATTCTCCTTGAAATGCCGTATGCAGAGCTCGCGGAAGTTTCAGCTCCGGCCGCCCGTGCGGTCATCTCGATGCGGGAAGGCCGCCTCACCCTTATTCCGGGCGGCGGCGGAAAATACGGTTCGTTCACGCTCTGACGGGAAATGCATCCGGCAGGTTATGCGAGAAACGCGCATCTGGACTCGTCCATGATCTGGACATCGTCAAGTGACCACAGACGCATGTTCCGCGAGGTCTTTTCGATACCGAGTTCGGTATTCGAGTCGATCTCGATAAGATAGGCTTCCAGCTCCTGGACACGCATCCTGTTTGCCGCGACCGCCCGGTGATGTCCGTCGATCAGGATGTATTTGTCTCCTCTGTGCACGACGATAAGCGGCTCGGCAAGCCCTTTTTTGATCTCATACGCTCTCCCGTCCAGTTCATCCATATACACTTTGGACTGGGTGGGGATCAGATTTTTAACAGACACCATTCCGCGTGAGAGCAGCGGGTCCAGTCCGTAGAGGGTCTTGAGCGTGGTCATGTAATCGAACACTTTCTCGGGCGTCACCCGTTCGATCTGGGATCGGATCACATCTGCATTCGTAATGATACCGACAAACTTTCCTGCCGGATCAACCACCGGAAGTTTCTGGACGCAGAATCTGAACATTTTCCGTGCGACATCGGTCATTCCTTCATCCGGGTGGGTCTTCAGGATCACCGGCTGCATAAGGGGTGCGATACTGTCGGTCGCTTTTGCATCAATGATATCTCTTGCCGCGATCAGACCAACGACTTTTCCATTGGAAAGGACGGGAAACCCGTCGTGTGTCGTTGTCCGGATAAGTCCGATGACATCCTTCACGGTCTTTCCGGCGTCAAGACTGATCACATTGGTCGTCATGTACTCTTTTACGAGCTTCTTCTCGGTCGGGATAAGTTTCGGGTGTGTGGGGCGCACTACCGATCTTTCCGGATTATCATCGATTTTTATGTCGCTGATCCGGAATATTTTCATGGAGTGTGCGGTTTTTTCCAGGCCAAGTTCAATATCGGCATCCAGATAGACAACATATGCATCCAGTTCGGTTATGCCGAGCCGTTCTGCAGCAACTGCCCGGTGGTGGCCGTCCACCAGGATGGTCCTGGCTCCGGATTTCACCACGATCACCGGTTCGGCGAGATGTTTCCGGAGTTCATAGGTCCTTCCTTCAAGTTCATCCTGATGGACCGAACTCTGTGTCGGCTGAATAGCTTTGACCCGGACCGGTTCGCGTTTGAGGTGGGTCTCCACTCCGTATAATGAGTGAAGCGCCCGCATAAAATTGAATACCTTCTCGGGGGTCACCCGTTCGATCTGGGACCGGATCACGTCCATATTGGATATGATTCCCAGAAGCTCATTCTCGGGGCCGACAACGGGCAGTTTCTGGATCCCGGTCCGAAATATCCGCCGCGCAACCTCGGTTATCGTCACATCGGGCCGTGCGGTTATTGGGTGGCGAGTCATCCGCAGCTCGACTTTTGTTGAAGGGAGTTCGCCGATGATGTCCCGTGCGGAGATGTATCCGACCACTTTTCCAAGTCTGAGGACTGGAAAACCGTCATGCGTTGTTGTGTGGATCTGGCGGATCACATCACCTACCGTTCCGGATGCATCGATGCTTACAACATCATGCGTCATGTAGTCGCGGACCTGTTTTTTCTCCATCGCTTAAACCTAGTATTTGCGATTCAAGAACATCAATCTTGTTAAAAATAAGGATTTGCGGGGGATGATCCCGGGCCGGCGCCAGGCCGGTTCACTCGATATCGATCGGGACGCCGGTGTCCTGGGCAGTTTTTTGGAGAGTGATCTCCATGATGCCGTTTTTGAACGAGGCTTTTGCTCCTTCTGCACTGACCTCGGCGGGCAGACGGATGACCCTCTCGCCGGCGCCGGCTCTCCTCTCACGTAAATGATAGATGCCGGAAGCATCCGTTTGCGAGACTTCCCGGTCATACTTCGTTTTGATCAGCAGTGAGGATTCATTCAGAAGTTTTATCGAGACGTCCTCTTTTTCGATCCCCGGGAGATCACAGGTGATAATGATCTCGCCTGGTGTTTCGCAAAGATCCACATGGAAGTCGCCGGTGATCCGCGGTACGGCATTTTTTGCGATGGTCTTTAAGCTCTCGGAGCGCGATGCAAGATTTTCGGCACGTCCTTCCATTTCGGAAAAAAACGTGTCGAGTTCGGAACCGAGTGTTCCAAAGCTGAACGGGCAGAATCTGATTGGCATATTGTACCTCCTTTACAGCATCATCGAATGATGTTTACATTAAGTAAGTCATGATTGTATATATAGTTGACTGTAGGCAGAATACGCATCGGAAGAGAAGGTGTTTATGATATCACATCCCCATATTACTCACAAATGGCAGTACAGACGAAGTCCAAATCTGAGGAGAAAGGTCCGAAGAAGAATATAAACTGGACGCAGGTAGGCGTGATCGGCTTTTGTGTCCTGATAGTGATTATGTGCATCGTATCATTCAGCGGGTTGCCCAACGCTATTGGCAATCTCATCAATGGGAACGGTGCAGCAGGTACCGGCGCAGTAGTGTCCGGCAATCCCGTATATGTCAATTACACGATGAACATCGGCGGATCTGCCGTTTTCGAGAACGCAATGGGATTCTTTGCCGGTTCGGAGGTCAACCAGTCTCTGTACGTATCCGTTGACGGATATGAATATCCGTTTGTCGTATATCCAACAGAGTTCAACCAGATCTCATCCGGCGTTATCGGTCTTGTGCCGGGAGAAAGCAGGACCGTTGCCGGTTCCGGCTCTGATCTCGCTTACCAGATGACTAAGGAAGAAACCGAGACCGCCGGCCTGGTTTTCGCTGATACGAACGTTGATGACAGGGTATTCATTACCGTCGATTATCTCAATGAAAATGAGGAAGCCGCAAAAGCATACCGCATATGTGTTGTAACCGAGAAAACCGCGGACAATCTGACTCTGCAGTACGGCTCGGACACAATAGATATCAAAATGGTTGGTTATTTAACAACCAGCTAATATTTTTTACTTTTTTAAATCTTCCAGTTCGGCACGGATCTTTTCCAGCTCAAGGATCTGCTCTCTGTGGTAAGCGAGGATCATATCGCTGATGAGTCCGATCATAAACGTCAGAATGCCGGTCACGATCAGAAGCATCGTCAGGATCGTCAGCGGAAGATGTTCGATCCCCTTGAACCACTCAAAAAGAACATAGATGCCGGTGAAAAACCCGGCGAGACCGAGAATAACTCCAAGAACACTGAAATGGAACAGGGGGTTGTTCATTTTTCCGTAACGGTTGATCGCTCTGATGATCTTGTATCCGTCACGAAAGGGATTGAGTTTTGTGGGGGATCCGGGGCGTTTTTTGTAATATGTCGGGACGACTTCAAATCTGAGATTATGGTGAACGACTGCGGAGCTGATCTCCGTTTCGATCTCAAATCCGGTCTGGGAGAGATTCATTTTTTGAATCGAATCTCTGGTGAACCCACGGTATCCTGAGAGGATGTCTGTCATATAGACGCCGTGCGCCCATTTGAAATATTTATTCATTATTATATTACCCAGACGGTTCAAACGGGTGAGGGCTCCGTGATCAAAGCTCCCCAGCCGGTCGCCGATCACATGGTCTGCCCGCCCTGATACGAGCGGTTCGATCATCGAGTCGGCGAATTCAGGGGGGTTGGTCCCGTCCCCGTCCATCATCAGAATGTAGGGTTCGGTGATCTGCCTGAATGCTTCGATCATCGCAGCCCCTTTCCCTTTGCCGGTCTGGGTAAGGACTTTCGCTCCAATTTCTGCGGCGATCGCCGGCGTACCGTCCGTGGAATGTCCGTCGACCACCAGGATTTTGGTATAGCCGAGACTCTGCAGTTCACGGATGAGCGGTCCGATGGTCGTTTTCTCATTGAGTGTCGGGATCAACACGCAGACATCGTCTTTATTCATCATCGATCATTTATTTTTCAGCTGCCAGAGCATTCTTCCCTGTATGCCGAAGTATTTGGAGTAGCCTATCGCGTCACGCTGGTCGATGGTCGTCGAGTCGAAGGATACCATGTCCATAGAGTAGATGGCATTTGGCGATGATCTTCCCATAATGTGCATTCCTCCTTTGTACAGCTGGATGTCTACTGTTCCGGTGACGCGTTTCTGCGTTTCGTCGATGAATGCATTCAGGTCATGGTACAGGGGTTCGTGGATCAGTCCCATGTAGGCAAGTTCCGCCCACTGGTCATCGACGATGTGTTTGAACTTCAGTTCGGCTCTGGACAGGACCAGTTTTTCGAGATCTTTGTGGGCCGCGATAAGGACGGTGGCTGCCGGATGTTCGTAGTTTTCTCTGGCTTTCAGGCCAAGAACACGGTCCTCGACCATGTCGTTTCTTCCGACACTGTGATTTCCGGCAAGTTTGTTCAGCGCGACGATCAGTTCGACACCGCTCATCTTTTTGCCGTTCAGTGATACCGGTACACCGTTTTCAAATCCGACGGTGATGATCTCCGGCTCGTTTGGCGCATCCTTCAATGCTTTCGTCCAGTGGTAGATCTCCTCGGGCGGGTGGTAGTCGGGCTCTTCGAGGCGGCCGCCTTCGATGCTGCGGGACCAGATGTTTTCATCAACACTCCATGGGGTGGATTTTTTTACCGGGATGGGGATGTTGTGCTGCTCGGCATAATCGATCTCCCATTCACGGGTCATGTTGTGTTCACGCATCGGAGCGACGATGTCAAATCCGTGCATGCGGAAGATGTAGTCGAACCGAAGTTGGTCATTTCCTTTTCCCGTGCATCCGTGACCGATCGCGGCTGCATTTTCCTGTTTTGCGATCTTTACGATCTCTTCTGCGATGATCGGGCGGGCGAGGGACGTGCCCATCGGATAGCCTTCGTAGAGTGCGTTCGCCTTGATTGCCGGGAACACATGGTTTTTGACAAATGCGTCCTTCAGGTCAAGGGTGAAATGTTTGTCTGCGATGAGGTTTCCTTTGTCGGTCGCCATTTTTACTTCGCTTTCGGGCTGGCCGACATCTGCCGCGACCGTGATCACACGGTCGTATCCGTACATGTTCTTTAAAATCGGAACACAAATCGAGGTGTCAAGACCTCCGGAAAAGGCGAGGACAACAGTGCCTTTCCCTGTTTTCTCAGTTGTATCTGTCATGCGGATCTCCGATAAATACTGAATAGTATTTGTGTGCCGGAGATATTCAATACTGCTGATTCCAAAAGATATGCGGCCCAATCAAAACTGAAGCGTGCAGCGGGGGATACTTCAGGGCGCGGATGATACCGGGTCGGTGTGCCGAATCGGCGGCTTTCTGGATCGGGATCTTTTCTGCTGACGGGAGGTGAAAATACCCTGAGATCAGGGTGCGGATAATGTTTCGGGCTGACCTGATGAGGATGTCGAGGAGATGCCCTGCCACGGTTTATACACGTGACAAAGCCGATTCTCCCTCCTTTTTTTCTGAAAATACCTGCGGCATTCCGCTTTTTTTCGCAATAAATATCCTTTATGCATACCTTTATTGCCTCAGGGATAAATCAATAAATTAAACCTTTTGGAGAAAAAAAATGTCCGAACTCTACAAAAAAATGATCGATGAGGCAATGGCTGCACAGCATGCTGATGTCGAAGTCCTCAAAGCGAGACGTGGAAAGCATTTCACTCTCAAGGATGCCCGCCCGTACGTTGAAGCGGTGGAAAAGATGACCGTGGGTCCAAAACAGAGCGCCTCGGTCATCAATCTGCACAAAGATTCGGTAAAGACCCACTTCAATGTTCTCTCGGGTCTGACCAGACATGTAAAGCCTGAAGACGATCCCTTTGTCGAACATTATCAGACCCCTGTTATTTTAGAGATCCTCCGTGATCAGGATGCGAAGTTTGCAAAGAGTCTGGAGACCTTTGCCGACTCGATCAAAACCCATGAGGCGATCATCGGCAGAGAGGCAGCACGCTGTTATGCCGGTTTCTATGGGCCGACCTGTGTCGTTGACTTTGCTCTTATGCCGGGTTCAACGAGCAATGTCGTCAACCAGGTCCTGACAAAAACCGAGATCCCTGTTGCCCACAAGCAGGCGATCCTTGCCGCAAAATCCTGGGGTATGAACACCTCATACGGTATTGGCGATCTCTTTGCAAAACGCATCGAAGCCGGCGACACTCTTGCCGAAGCATCCAGAAAGGAGGTCCGTCAGCTTCAGGATCTTTACCGGAACCCGGTGGATGCCCAGGCCAAGCTCATGCAGAGAGCCGGCATGAAGTCCTTCTCCGCAAGGAGATATATGGAGAACTACCGCAAAGGCATGGAAAAAACCGTAAAAGCGGCGATTGATGACGGTGTTCATTACGGAAACATCGCTACGATCCCTGCCTACTGTGTTGGTGATGTCTCCCACCACATCTCCCAGTCCACCTACAACATGTGTAAGGATGATGTGGTGATGGCAACGATCGAGGCAGTAACGAATGTGATCGAAAAGACGCTTCTTGCCGCGATTCCGAGTTTCAAAACACCCTATCAGCTGCTGAATGTTGCAACCGGCGCTTCTGCCGCGGCAACTGAGTATCTTCTGGAGCTTGATGCATTCAATGCTCCGATGATCGTGGATCTTCTGACGAAGAGGTATCACAACCTTGTGATGATCAATCCGACAAGAGGGGCAGCCGCCGAACTGCATAACTGCGATTTCATGGATATGATTTACCGCGGCTGGAAGATCCTTGACAAAGCCGAGAGGATCAAGAACGGATCGGGCAAACCGCTCGTTCCAAAAGTCGACGGCATCCCGATCGATCTCTCCCCGATCCATGAGAATGAGGTTCTGATGAACCCTCAGCGCTATGCATATCCGGCATGCGCTATCACGGTTCGCGCTTCGGCTCTTATGCGCCTTGCCGACTATCCGTGTCTTCTGACAAGCGAACCGATCACGGCCACGATGATGACGAACATCATTGCACTTGACAAAAAGACGGCGGCAGCGCCGGTTCGTTCGTGCAAGAGCTGCGCGACCGCATGCCTGATCGGGTCCCGGCACCAGTACTGCCAGTACCGTGAGGCTGTGTAAATGAAATGTTACGTGTGTGAACAGCTGGGGATCGACCGGGAAGCGACCGGTGTATGTATCGTGTGCGGGATGGGTCTCTGCACTGAGCATATGGTTCGTTCCGATGTTGAGATATGGGAAGGGGGGTATCCCTTCCCCTCAAAGAAACTGAAGCATCCGATCCCCCGGATTCTCTGCCCCGAGTGCAGCAAGGCTTTTAAGGGTGACAAGTAATGGATCTCTTTAAACGCTCGCTTGCAGAACTCATCGGCACGATGATCCTTGTGTTCATCGGCTGCGGCTCGGTTGTGATGATGCTGATGCTTGCGGCAGGCACCACCCCTTCAAGCTCATTTAACATCGGTATCGGAGCGCTTGGCGGGATGGGAGACTGGTTTGGCATCAGTGCAGCCTTCGGTCTGGCCGTTACCGTCGTAATTTATGCCCTGGGAACCGTGTCCGGAGCCCACATAAATCCGGCAGTGAGCATAGCTCTCTGCGCGATCCGGAAGTTCCCGGTGAAAGATACGGTCGTGTATGTCATCGCTCAGTGTATCGGCGCATTTTTCGGCGCAGCTCTGCTGTTTCTGATCATTGGTCCGGACTCACTCAGCGTCGGCGGACTTGGCGCAACTGCTCCGTTTCCCGGGATCTCTCTCTGGCAGGCTCTCCTGGCAGAAATCGTCGGGACGTTTGTCCTGATGCTCGTGATCATGGGGGTCGCTGTTGATAAAAAAGCGCCCGCGGGATTCGCCGGTCTTGCGATCGGTGCGGCCGTGACCGCGGTCATCGTTGCAACCGGAAACATCTCCGGCGGCTCGATCAATCCTGCACGTACCTTTGGTCCTGACTTAATGGGACTGATCGTTTCGGGCTCAGACGCGCTCTGGACCACGTTCCCGATCTATATCGCAGGCCCGGTCATCGGCGCCGTGCTGGCTGCGTTTTTCTACATCTTTGTGGCGGGAAGACCCGAGTGATCACTGATCACCTCTTTTTTCCATTCACCCGCAAAGTATTCTGATAAAAAAAAGTTATGACCGTTCCCCGTAGATCCGTTTGATCTCGTGGGCCTCGGCGGTTTTGTCTTTTCTGGTGATAACGTTTCCTTTCCGGAGTTTGATCCTTGTTATGCGGAACTGTCTTCCGGCGACCGATGTTATGTGGTCGATGGTATAGACTTTGTTTCCGTCGACATTTTCATACAGGGGGATCGTCACGGCGCCTTTATTCAGCGATGCACGAATGATGACCTGGTCAACGAGCCTGGTCCAAAGTACATCGATTTTTTCCGCAGGCAGTTTTTGTCTGCGTGCATTGTTCTCTTCTATAGAGGTGACCTCGACGCTGAACGAATCCTCACCGACCTCGGCAACCAGATAATCGCCGACCGTGATCATGTCTCCTTCGACCAGATCGATCGAGCCCGTGTGGGAATCATTTCCGTAACTGACGACGGCCTTTACGGTCAGGACCCGCGGCTCTTTCAACGTGACCCGCATAACATGTCCGCAGACAGTACATTTCACCACTGCTTCGGGTGGATCTTTAAGAATCTCAAAGTCTGTCTCCTCGCCGCAGACAGGACAGTCGAGTAGTATCATATCATTATCCATACATCATATATTGCATTTTCAAGGAGATAAGCACACCCTCCGGACATGTGGTCCTGGCTTTGGATCCTCTCCTGCACACGTTATATCTGATATGACATACAACACGTACCTCAAGCGCATGTCAGTAACCGAAATCATCCATTGTCACGGGCATACAAATATACGCGGCCTGCACAAAACCACGTTTGAGATCACCAAAGAGACCGAACTCTCGCCAAAAGGCGACTGTATCATCGCTGTTGGAGCTGACAAAGGAGCTGCCGATCTGTCTCCCGCATTCCGTCAGGCAATTGCGGATGACTCGGCGGTTCTTCACACAACCCTTACATGCGGGGAGATTTCCGTTAAGATCCTGTCTCAGGGCGCGTCAGGCATAACGCTGACGCATCCTGCGGATCTCGTATGGAGGAGAAGCAGTTTTGTCTGTCCCAGGACGATTGCGGTGTACAGTGATCACACTGCGTCGCTTCTCCCGCGGGAACTGGTGGCTGCCTTGCAGCGCGGGGCAGACCTTACGGTAATTCTGGAGGTTGAGGGACCTCAGTGATCGTCAGTTCCGCTTTCTGTAAAAATGTCTCACATTTTTGAATGAGCAGCATGCCTCGCTGATGAAGTTTTACCGCATCTTCGATCGGGGTGTTCGGATCGTCCAGCTGTTTTGCGATTTCACGCAGTTCGGCGATCATCTCTTCGTAGGTTGGTTCGGGTTCTTTTGTGGTCATTTGATACTCTCCACGATCGAGGTAATCTCCCCGTCGGCAAGTTTCAGGTTGAGCCGGTCATCTTTGGCGATCTTTTTCACGGAGCGGACAACGGCCCCGTCTTTCCAGACAAGAGCGTAGCCGCGTTCAAGCGGTTTGTACGGATCGCGGCTGAGAATGATCTCTTTTTGCGCGAGAAACGCGAGGCGGGCCGTCGTGATCCGGTTTTTCACACCCTTTTGGATCATAGCCTCCCATGAACGGCATGCCTCGTGTTCAACCGCCACCCGGCGAACTGCGGCCCGCCTGATCCGCTCTTCCAGTTCGGCCGTCTGCAGATGCATCTGATCCAGTTTCCGGGTCAGACGGCTCGGATCCACTCTGATCTTCATCTCGGCGACCCGGTTCTTCTCATCCGAAAGAAGCCTGACCATTCTGTCATGGATGGATCTTCGATCCTTTTCAAGTTTTTCGAGCAGAACGGAACGGTCCGGAACGACGGTCTCGGCCGCCGCCGAAGGGGTCGGGACACGCCGGTCAGCGGCAAAATCCGAAAGAGTCGTGTCGGTTTCATGGCCGATCGCGCTGATGATAGGGACGGCCGAGTTCCGGATCGCTGTGACTACATCCGGGTGGTTGAAGATGAACAGATCCTCAAAACTTCCCCCTCCTCTTGCAATAATAATAACATCCGCTTTATCCTGCAGGGACAAAATCGCCGAGACGATGCCTTTTTCCGCTCCGTCACCCTGAACGGAAGTGCCTGCAAGCAGGATCGGGAGAGGATACCGCCGGCTGATCACATTTTTGATATCCTGCAGGACTGATCCTGTTTTTGAGGTGACGACCCCGATGTTTCGCGGAAAAAGCGGCGGGTCGCGTATCTCTGACTGCGGTCTTGGGATGATGCCTTTTGCCTCCAGCTCTTTTCGCCACTGTTCCTTCAAAAGATACAGACCCGCCTTTCCAAAAAGCGCAGGCTCCATCTTTTTGACGATGAACTGCAGGCGGCCTCCTGCCGGATAAAAATCAACAAGACCTGTTGCCTGAACGAGCAGTCCGTCTTTTACGGAGAACGGGAGGTTTTTCACCGAATACTTCCACATCACGCAGGAAATGGATGCCGGATCGTCCCCCTGCTCGGTCAAAGAGAAGTAGAGATGTCCGGACGCGTTGGGCCGATAGCCGGTGATCTCCCCTCTGACGACGATATCGGTTAAGAGCGGACAGTCAACAACTTCGCGTATCCGCTTTGCCAGTTCAGATACGCTGAGCGTGGTGTCTGAAGTTCCAAGCGTTGAGTTTTCCGTAATCGGAGTAAGAAACGCGGGCTCTGACTCTTCACTGTCAAATGTAAGGGTCTTTTGCTGAGCGGTCCGCTTCTTTCCTGCCATATAGCATACATTTAGTTGCTGACATGAGAAATATAACGGTTAATGATCCGACTTGCCGCGTCATCGATGTTCTTGCACGAATATGAACCTCAGGAGATTTTTGCCGCAGTAGATAACGCCGGAGCCGATACGATCGAGTTCTGGATGGAAACGCCGACCTTCTGGATGCGGGGAGCGCATGTTTCAGAACTTGCCGATCTCCTGACCCGCTACCCGCATTTTGGCAAGATCGCGATGCATGGTCCGGTTTTCGAACTGAACCCCTGCTCGTTCAATCCCAAAATCGCGGATCTCGCCGCAGAATACACACTGGCCTGCATGGATATTCTGGAGCAGCTCGGCGGCGGCGTTCTTACCATCCATCCCGGAAAAAGAACGGCAAAACGGCCTATAAGCCCGATCGACAAGGAACGGTTCGTTCGTTATATCGAACGGGTGGGAAATGCCGCCGTCGGGAGCTCGGTCACCGTCGCTCTCGAAAATATGCCGCCTGCGGTGAATGCCCATATGGTAAAGGCAGACGAACTTCGTTCTGTTCTTGATGAGTACGGCTGGCTTTCGCTGACCTGGGATTATGCGCATGCATGCCTGACGGGAGATCCGTTTTCCTTCCCCCGGGAATGCGGCGAGCGGATCGTCAACATCCATACAAGTAAAGGCGATCGTCACGCGATGCACTCGCCTCTTGCCGGAACACCCGAGGCGGATGAACTGAAATCCGTTCTTTCAGCTATGCGGTATCAGGGTCTGATGACCTTTGAACTGGAGGATCTGAGTTTTATGCCGCATTCAGGTTCGCTTTGTCCCCGTCCGTTATCTTATGAGGAAAAGATCGCGGTCCTGACGCGTGAAGTAGAGGAGTTTTCGGTTTGCCGATGTATTTAAGAAAAGGTACGTATAAATTAATATAGAGATTTTAACCAATGGCTGTTCCCAGACATAAAAATAGATCTGCCGCAGATGCGGCGTGGACGTTATGGTAGATTATACGAATATCATCATTTTTATTATACTGCTGATCTGTTCGGCATTTTTTTCGGCCTCTGAGGTTGCCCTTATCGGTATCAGCCGCGCGAAGGTGCGCGCTCTTTCCGACACCGGCAAACGGGGAAAGCGGCTGGAAAAATTAAAAAATAATCCGGATCATTTCCTGATCACGATCCTGATAGGAAACAATATCGCCAATGTCGGAGCTTCAGCTCTGGCGACGGCTATATCCCTGCAGATCTTCGGCAATGCCGGAGTCGCCGTGGCAACAGGAGTTGTAACGCTCCTGCTTTTGATCTTCGGCGAGATCGGCCCAAAGACCTATGCAAACCGTCATCTGGAGCGTGTCGCTTTGTTTGTAGCAACGCCCATCTCGTTTCTCACCGCCCTCCTATCGCCGTTCTTCTTTATCTATGACCGGTTCCGCAGGAAGGATACCTCCCCTTCGGTGACAGAAGAGGAGATCCGTGAATGGATCGATGTCGGTGAGATGGAAGGAGCGATAGAAGAGGAGGAGAAGGAGATGATCTACTCGGTCCTCCGGTTCAACGATACGACGGCAAAAGAGATCATGACGCCAAGACCCGATGTCGCGGTTATAGCGGACACGGCGACCCTTGAACAGGCGGTAGCGCATTTCAGGGAAACCGGATTCTCCCGTGTCCCGGTCTATCATGAAAATACCGACAACATCGTCGGTACCCTGAACTTCAAGGATCTCTTCAATGCCTACTCCACCGACAACCGCAAAGCATCGGTCAAAACCCTGATGCTGGATGTCTACTGCGTACCGGAGTCAAAGAAGATCGATGTTCTTCTTCGCGAACTTCAGGTACGGCGTGTCCATATGGCGATCGTCTTAGACGAGTTCGGCGGTTTTTCCGGCGTTGTAACGTTTGAGGATATTCTCGAAGAGCTCGTCGGCGACATCATGGACGAATCCGACGGTGACGAGGTCTCAGACATCATTCCTCTCGGCGACGGGATGTACCTGGTCGATGCGCAGGTCAGGGTCGCTTTGCTGAACGACCGGTTCGACATCTCCCTTCCTGAAGATCCGGGAAATTATGAGACCATCGGCGGTCTGGTCTTCTCCCAACTGGGTCATATCCCCCGTCTCGGCGAATCGATCCCGCTTTCCCATGAACATATCACGCTGGTCGTAACCAAGATGCGGGGCAGACAGATCCTGAAGATAAAAATGATCCTCCCGTCTGTGGATTACGATGATCAGGACATCAGCGGGGAATGACCCGCTCTCCTTTTATACTGCCGCATAGATCTTCTTCCACTTTTCCACGATCCGGTAACCCGGATTTGCCGTGAGAAGAAGATCCCGGATCACCTGCGGGTCGTCCCGCAGATGATACGTGCATACAGCGATTTTTGGTCCATGTTCTGCAAGGATCTCTTGTGCGCCGGCGAGCATTTTCCGTTCCGCCCCTTCGATATCCGCTTTGATGAAGTCCGCGGTTAGGGAATTTTCGGCACAGAATGCGTCGATGGTGGTGACAGGGACAATTTCCTTTCTGCCCTGCTGCTTCAGGATCATGGAGGAGCCGACAAGCGTGTCGGGCAGGACCGTAAATGCGGCGCTCCCTGTTGTGTCGCTGAGCCCGCAGGGGACGACCGTGACATTTTTTGTGAGATCGGGATTGAGGGAAAGTGTTTTCTGCAGGATCTTTCTTGCCTCCCCGATCGGTTCGAATGCGTAGACCTCAGCCCCTTTGGATGCGGCAAGAAGAGAAAACACGCCCAGATTTGCTCCGCAGTCAAACACGACATCGCCTTTTTCGATTCTGACATCCTGCCATTCATACGGTCCTTCATCGGCGTAATGATATCTGCCCAGCAGAGCCGGGTAGAGGATATCGCCGATCTCCATCGCATAATACGCTTCTTCACGGGTGGGACGCCTCTCGTGGGAGAGGACAGGGAGACGAAGTCCCCCGATCTCCAGACAGTCTTTTGACCCGACATAGAATTTTTCGAAGATCTTCTGATACTGCTGCCGGTAAAAGTCCTCAGACCGGATATTTTTCGTCAGCCGATACCGGATCCTGTCAAAAAAAGGAATGTTATCCATCTTCGCGCATCACTTTTTTATTTGCCGCTTCACGTTTGACGATCAGGAAACTGGCAATAAAGCCGATCAGAATATTTGAGTAATACAGGATCATTCGGAGAAGAACGACAAAAAGCCCCACGACCGAACTTGGAATGATCGTTGCATAAAATCCTGCATAGGCGAGCTCCGCGATCCCTGCAGCTCCAGGCGTCAACGGGACCATCATGATGACCGCGATGATCAGCTGAAACACTATTGAGAGAAGAACATTCGGGGGATACCCAAGTCCCATCAGAATGATCGAAGCGACCGAGTATTCGCAGGCCCACAGACAAAACGTCAGGATAAATCCGATAAACAATCCCCACTTCGCTTTCCCGGCAAAAAGCCGGAACGTGGTGTAGAACTCATCGACCCCGTCAAGGATCTGCCCGGTGATCTTTTCGACCGCGGCGGGATTCATTTTTTTCATGAACAGCCCGCCGACCTTTAGGGCGATTCTTTTGATGAGTGCGGGTTTTCGCATTATAATGACGAGAAGGAGCAAAAGTCCGGTAAAAAATGCGGTACCGCACCATGCGGCGATGATCAGTCCCTGCGGGATCACGCCGTCACTATATACAAAAGAAAAGATCGACATGGCGAATATCACGCCAAGAACCATAAGGACGGCTTCCATCAGCCGTTCGATCAGGACCACAGCCGTAGCGTCGGCCACCGGCATATCTGCCTTGTAGAGTTCATGGATCCTGACCGGTTCCCCGCCGACCTGTGAGGGAGTGATCGCTGCGATCAGCTGTCCGGCGCAGACCATATTGAGGGAGTGGCCAAACGGCACTTTGTATCCAAGGGACCGGCACATAACGACGATCCTCGCTGCCCAGAATCCCATCGCCAGCATATGCATCATGAATGCAAGAAGAAGATATGCAGGGTTCAACTGCTGAATGGCAGTGATGGTGTTTTCATCGAATGTCAGCAGTATGACTATCAGAAGAACGGCAAGTGAAAGTCCTATCGAGATCCAGAGGAATTTTTTCTGCTTTGCATCCATGCTGTTCATTAAACGTTGGTTGCTGAGAATTTATATTTACATGTTCACCGGGTCGTCTTTCTTGATTTTTGCCTCTCTGCGGACGATAATCATGCTTGCTGCAAATCCGATGACGAGGTTGAAGTAGTACATGATGAGCCGCCATAACAGGACAAACACCCCCAGAAGTGAGGTGGGTATGATGAGTGCAAAGAATCCTCCCATGGAGACTTCGGCGATCCCGACGCCGCCCGGTGTTAAGGGGATCATCATGATCACGGTGATGAGGATCATGAAGATGAAGGCGAGCAGGACGTTGGGCGGCAGACCGAGTCCGATCATGAGAACGGAGGCAATCACAAATTCGTTGATCCAGTACAGCGCGCTGAAGAGAAGGCCGTAGAACATGCCGGCTTTTGATTTTCCGGTGAAGTGCCGGAGCGTGGCATAGAATTTTTCCAGGTGGATGTCGATTTTTCTCTGGTATTCACGGATGATGTCGGGCGACTTTTTCCGGCCGAGGAGGTGAAGAAGTTTGTTTATGACTTTGTTTGACCATGCCTGGTTTTTTGCGACGATCAGGAACAGGAGGAGAAGAGCGGCGAAGACGAATGCCGCGATGTAGGCAATGATCATGTAGGCTTCGGGAAAGGCGAGGTCGGCAAAAAACATGCCGAGAAGAAACACGCTGATGACGGTTCCTGCCGCCAGAACGACGGCATCGAAGACGCGTTCCATAATGACGACGGCGGTGGCTTCTCCGCCGGGGACATCAGCTTTGGTGAGTTCATACACTCTGACAGGTTCGCCGCCGATCTGCGAGGGGGTCACCGAGGCGAGGAACATGTTGGAGCAGACGAGATTGAATGAGTGGAAGAACGGGACGCGGTATCCAAGTGATCTGCACATGAATTTGATCCGCAGTGCCCAAAATCCGAGGGAAAAGATGTGCATGACGAGGGCAAGGAGGATGATCCAGGGGTTGCATTTCCGGAGTTCGTCAAGCGTTGAGGTGTCGAAGGTGAGGATCAGCATCACAAAGAGAACGGCAAAGCTGATGCCCAGAGAAATGACCAGCCACCTTTTTTGTGATTTATCCATAGTTACCCCTGATGAATGACTACTCATTGGACCGAATCCGATATATGTTTTGT
>NZ_KE387268.1:162749-170993 GCF_000430905.1 Methanocorpusculum bavaricum DSM 4179 | reverse complement strand
TCGTGGTCGCAAATCAGAGATTTGCTCCCCGTTTCGGGCTTGCAGCCCTCACTTGTTCACAAATCAGAGATTTGCTCTCAGTTTCGGGTCTTCGACCCTCACTTGCGTACTGCCTCAAATGGGCTTTCCGGGCAGTTCATCAAGAGTGGAGGATAGAATTCAGGAAGGAATTTGTTGGGTCTGATTCAGGAAGGAGTTTTCCGGGTCTGTCTTTCAGATGATTTTATCAGGTGTCCAGACACACATGATATCACACATATGGATTTTTGGCACAGGCGCCATAATCTCATATGACATTTTGGCAGTGGTGACATGTATCGGCACATCTATCAGGATCTTATCCAATGGAAAGAAAGTAAGACACGAAAACCGCTCATACTCAAAGGTGTTCGTCAATGCGGGAAGACTTGGCTGCTCAAAACATTTGCCGCAGAACATTTTGAAGACGTTGCGTACTTCAACTTTGAAGGAAACGACTCTCTGCAGATATGTTTTACGAGAGATATGAATACGGAACGCATACTCAAAGAACTTGGTCAGATCCGGCATAAATCGATCGACCCGAAAAAAACGGTTGTCATTTTCGATGAGATCCAGTTTTGTCCGTCAGCCCTTACTTCTCTCAAATACTTCTTTGAAAATATGCCGGAGCTGCCGATTATGTGTGCAGGTTCACTTCTTGGTATCGCTCTTGCAAAACCTCTCTCCTTTCCAGTAGGAAAAGTTACTTTTCTTACCTTGTATCCTATGGATTTTTCAGAGTTTCTTTTGGCAAACGGGGAGGAATATTTGTATAATTATTTAAATGACCTGAATTTTGATGAGAAAATATCGCCCCCTCTTGTTGATGAGATCACAGGGTATTATCGTGATTATATTCTGGTGGGTGGAATGCCGGAGGCGGTTAACACCTGGGTTTTGACACATGATGTCGGGAAAGTTGATACTGTTCTTACAGAAATATTGAACAGCTACGAGTTTGATTTTGCAAAACATGCTCCATCCGCAGATTATCCAAAATTGTCAGGTATCTGGAAGGCGATCCCTTCCCAATTAGCCAAGGAGAACAGGAAGTTTATTTATTCCAAGGTTATGACCGGAGGGAGGGGTCGAAATATGAGTGATGCTCTGCAGTGGCTTGTTGACGCCGGTCTTGTGTATAAGATAGACAGGGTCGAAAGACCGGATTATCCGCTTTCAGTGACGGCGGACGGCTCGTACTTCAAAGTATATTTGTGTGATGTGGGGCTTTTGCGCAGGTTGAGCCGATTTGACATTGAGGGATTTTTTGCTGATTCACCGGAGTTTGCCTTGATGAGGGGTGTGATCACTGAAAATTTTGTTCTTACTGAGCTGATTTCGTCCAGCGGAGAGGTACCTTTTTACTGGAAGTCAGGAAATACGGCGGAGGTTGAGTTTGTTGTTCAGCATGGTGTTGACATCGTGCCCGTTGAAGTGAAGGCAGGGCTGCATACGTCGTCGAAGAGTCTGGCTGTGTATCGGGAGAAGTATCATCCAAGGATCGCTTTGCGCATGAGTCTGAAAAATGTCGGCATTACGGATGATTCGCGTGGGAGATTTATTTCTCTGCCGTTGTATCTGGCAGGAAAAGTGACGAAGTATCTGCATTGACTGAGGAGCTGTTGTTTTTTTGCATCGAAAAACCCCCTCCTCTCTCAGTGAGAACGGCGTTTCCGCGAAAATCGGAGGCATTATCGCACCGCGCGGTCAGGGGTTTATAATGCGTGACGTCTTAGGTTGTTTATGTGTTCGGGGATACCCGGACAGGAGATACGTTATGATGAGTGATATTCCGCCGACGCTGCAGGATAGATTGAAGCCGCTGTTTTTTCAGAAGGATATGTATGCGGATAAGTTATGCCAGACAGGGAAAGATATCCGAAGAGTGCAGCTCGAACTAATGAAAACTGCGGGGGCGTCGAAAGAGACTCTTCTCCGTTCGCAGCGGCTGATCGACGAGACAAAATATCTGACGGCGAAGCTGCGGGCTCTTGAACGGGAGATCGACGGGGTGCTGACCCAGGAGGTTCTTTTGATCGAGGGGGAGGCGGGTTGGACGCGGAACGCGGCCGACCTCAGCGGAGGCGGATTGACGGCGCAGCCGGCGATCTTAGCGGAGGCGGCCCGGTCCATCGGACCGGGTTCAGCTGAGCAAGTTTTCGAAGGAAACTTGCGATCAAGTCGAAAGACTTGCGACCAGGTTTTTGAAGAAAACTTGCGAGTGGAATGTGAGACGGTGGAAGGCTGAGGTATGAAAGCGGAACGAAACGATGAGCAGATCCTTGTGCGTCTGCCGGCGAGGATAAAATCTCTGGTGGAGACGGGGGCGAGGTGCGAGGGGATGACGACGCAGGAATGGGTTCGGGAAGCTATGCAGAGCCGGCTTGGTCTTGTGAATGTCTGCCCGGGCTGTTCTTTTGTGAATGCGGGGAGGGCGAAGTATTGCTCTGAATGTGGTATGGCGCTAGGGGAGAGTAAGCGGGAGATCTATCGGGAGTGGATGCTTTCGCAGATCCGGGAGGAGTTTGGGGAGGAGGGGGTGTAGGGTGGTGAGTGTGATTCGGGAAGGAGTTTGTTGTGTGTGGATACATGAGAAAAAAACCAACCGCGTTCGCAAATCAGAGATTTGCGGTTCGCGCCGATTCGCGGTTGGTTTTTCTTCATGTGTCCAAACTGACCCATCTCCCTTCCGAATTGGAGTGAGCATTTCTGCAGGAAATACGTCTGAAAAAATAGAAAATTTGCCGGGAGAGGTGGGTTCACCTCTGCCCAGCGATCACGCCCTCGACGAGCTTCCCAAAGAGCATGATGAGAAACCCGAGGAAGAGCATGATGAGCTTCCTCAGGCGGCTGGAGATTCTCATCTCCTGCCCCCGTTAGTTCAGGGCCGGCTTGGTGTCTGCCCAGGCATCGACCGCGGCGACCGTTGCATCATCGGCATAGCCGGAGACGGTCATCGAATCGCGGTTGAGACTGATCTGGAAGGTGTCGGTCCCAAGCTTCGCGGAAATGCGGACGTTCCAGGTGGCTTCGGTACCGATCTCGGTCGTCTCGGCCGTGCCGCCGTTCCCGAATGCTGCTTTAAGATCCGCACTGCCGGTAAGGGCGGTGATCGCGGCCGAATACTCGGCCCGCGTGTAGGCGGTGACCTGGACCTTGCCGGTCATTTCGGAGGTGTTCGGGTCGAAGTAGCCGACATAGGTCTTGTAGGTCTGCTTCCCGAGCTCGACTTCGGCGAGGCCGAGGGGGTTTTCCACGCCGGTAATTTCTGCGATGATCGCATCATACGCGGCGGCGTTCGTAAACTCTGCGGTGAAGATCCGCTTTGCGGACTTCGAGATTGCTGTCTGAATGAAATCTGCTGTCATGGTTTTTTTGTCCCGAGATCAGTTGGGGCCCCGTCCAACCTCTATACAATTATAGGATGTAGAAGAGTAAATCTGTAAAGTTATTGCAAATTTTTTGCAAAATAGTTAGATTTATATGGTGACATTTGGATGACGTGCGACGAACTCAGTTGAGTCAATCTCTGATTTGCGAATGGGTTAGACGGCAAATCTGATTTGGGAAGGAAATGGCCGGGTGCGGACACATGAGAAAAGACCAACCGCGAATCGGCGCGAATCCGCCCTACGGGCGAGAAAAATCGGATTTGCTCTTCCTCACTCTCGCAATCCAGCTACGCTGTCTTGCTCGTCCCTTCATCGGGACCGTTCGGGCAAATCCTGTCGGCGCCCCAGCGCCTCCTTAGGATATCTCTTTGATGTTCTCATTTTTCAGAGATTTTTCATCGGTGTATACAAATCTCATCCACTCAAGTTTTCCCTTCTTGCCAAAATTGAACAATACCCCTGCTTTGATACCAGTTGCTTTCAGATAATGAAGGAGTTGAGCTGAATCTGATTTAGTTAGTTTGGCATTTGCTTTGAGTTCAAGGATGATCGAATCATAACAGATGATATCGGTTTTGTAGGTACTTGGAAGCTTTTCACCATTGTAATAAACATCAAGATGCTTTTCAGCAACCGCTGGGATATTATTATCCCTGAATTCTATCATCAAAGCATCACGATAGACAGCTTCCAGAAATCCGCTGCCAAGCGAGTTATACACACGAAAAGCACACCCAACGATCTTTCGAACCTTGGCAAAAAAAGATGATCCGTTTCTTCGGGCTGAATTATATCACCAGACATCATGATTTTTCATTCTTTTTCCAAACACGATATAATTTATGCAAAGGAGGCGCTGGGGCGCCGACAGGATTTGCCCGAACGGTCCCGATGAAGGGACGAGCAAGACAGCGAAGCTGGATTGCGAGAGTGAGGAAGAGCAAATCCGATTCTGAGAGCCCGAAGGGCTCAGATTCGCGCCGATTCGCGGTTGGTTTTTTTCTTTTGTGTTCACACCATACCAATTCCCTAACGAATTAAATGTCAGGCACTACCTACATTTTACGGTTTTTTTCACAAAGTCGGACACATTCCGAACTTCTACCATTAAAAAAAAGAAGCCCTAGAGCTCCAGCTTTCGCCGAAGCTCCTCGGACATAATGATCACCGGCTTTCGGAGCCGATGCCGCTTTTCCGCGGTATGCACCGCCGACACGGAACACCCCGTCAGTTCTGCGATCTCCTCGCATGTCATCCCTTTCCGGAGCATGCCAAGAAACGTCTCCTTATCCCGCAGTTCGGCATATTCGTACCACATCATTCTGCGACCCGCACCACCTTCGCGAGGCTCTCATGCGGATCCTTCTTCACATACCTCGCCGCCTCGCCGGCCGGGAGCGCCTTTCTCAGATCCAGCAGGTTCACCTGTTCGACCTTCGCCACCCGTTCGCGGCCCGCCGTATCGACCGCGAGATCATACAGCGCCTTTTGGCCGATGAACCGTTTCGCATCCGACGACTTGATGAACACGAGGCTGTCATACACATCCGGCAGCTCGTCCATCAGGAGATCTTTATCCACGACATCGTCCGCCGGGATCTCGAGCACGAACTCGTCCGATGCAAGATCTTCTGCTCTGATGATTTCGATCAGCTCCTTATGGCGGGCTTCGAAGACCTTCGTCAGCTCCTTCATACAGTAGAGGAACTCCTGATACCGGAATGCCGCGGCGAATTCGCCGACCGGGACCGGGCGCCATGCGAAGAGCAGCATCTCAAGATCGGCCGGTGAGGGCGATTCCATCACAGCGCCTCCTTGTAGGTCCGGCGGGTCACGATCCGCCAGATCGTGGACCGCGAAACGCCATACTCATCTGCCATTTTCTGCGTCGAAACACCCGCAGCATACCTCTCCCGCATCGATTCGACCTCGTCGGTGCCGAAGATCCGGAGTAAATACCCGGACCGGGGACGATTGTTTTCCCGTGCGGTGATGAGCCGGAGGTTTTCGAACCGGCAGTCGGTGAGGTCGCCGTTGATGTGGTCGACCTGGAGGTCGAAGTCGGTGGGGAGGTCTTTGAAGCTCCGGCAGGCTCCGGCGATGTAGACTGCCCGGTGCCGCAGGACCTTGACACGATGTCCTCTGAATCTGACGGAGACCGCCTGGTAGCCGTCGTCGTGTGTGTGGAACCGGATCGGTGTGCCGGTCCGGGAGGAGATGATCTCTCCTTTGGCGGGGTCGGCGGTCCAGTCCCGGGAGGTGAGTTTTGTCATGATGACGAGGTCCTGGAGCCGGATGCCGGGAAGCAAACGGGGTGCAGTCATTGGATCACCTTTTTCGGGATGTGTATCTCCCAGATCTCGACCGTGCCCGCCGCCTCACGGAAGACGGCCAGTTTGAAGCCTTTGCCTCCGTATTTGTGGATGATCTCGCCGATCTCTGCAGGGCTGTAGAGGTAGGCGGAGCCGGCTTTTTTGATCCGGACCATCCAGAGGGTGGTGATCATTTGGCCTTGTGTGCCGGCGGCGATACAGGTGATGGAGACGTCGTCGTTGGTGTAGGTGTCGGTGTGGCTGGTGTAGGTGTCGGTGTGGCTGGTGTTTTGGTTGTCGTTGTTGTTGGTGTTGTAGTTGTGTTTTTTGTTGTTGGCGGTATGCTTCATTCGTCTTCCTCCCTTTTGATGATGCTGGCGAACTGCCGGGTGCGGTATTCGATGATCTTCGCCCGGCGGGTGTTTTTGTAGATCTTGAGCCAGTCACGGATGTCCGTGTCCTCCGGGACCATGCCGCAGCGTTCGAGCATGAGGAGTTTGATGTCATGACCGAGACTGCTGATGACGACGCCGGTGCCCCGCATGGCGATGACGGGGAGAGCGATCTCGTCGAGGATCTGGATGAAGGTCTGCATCTGGAGGAGGAACTTCTGATTGAGTCCGTGAAGTTTTTTGAGTTCCTTTTCGGTGACGGGATCAGGAGACGGTTCGCCGTCTGCCGCCTCTCCGTAGATGAGGAGATGGGCGCAGGCGGTGAAGAGGTCGGTGCGGCTCACAAAGCCGAGGTTTTCTGCGATGCTGTCGAGGATGGTTCCTTCCTCGTCGGTTATTCTGAGATATGCATGTTGTCGCATTTTTTCTGTGTGGGTTGATGTCAGACGGCAGACGTCAGACGTCAGGTTGTTTTTAGGGAAAACAGATACCCGGGAAATTTTCGGGGACCGTTTTCTTCTGTCATTTTCCAGGCCGTTCGGTAACTATATATACTTTTAGAAAGAAATAAATAACACAAGAGTATTTTGGCATCACATCTCTCTCGGGAGAGTGTGGCTCAATTTTATCAGGGTAGTTCTTTTTTCTGAAAAGGCAGGTGACGTCTGACGTCTGCCGTCTGATGTCAACTTAGGGACGAAGGGTCCGGCGGGGATGGTTCAAATATTTTGATTATCCCAAAGGTCCAATAAAATAGTGTCTGTTCTTTTCTTTCCCTCTAAAGTCAGAATCGGGCAGACACGTTTTCATTTTTGCTGGTTGTTTGGTTCACTTCCTGAGGTGTTTCCCTCACATAGTTATTGGATGTTTTTGGATAAAATACTGTGTTTTTGGGTGTTATATCATAATATATCATAACATATTATAACATATTATCATACAAACTGGATTCTCAGCAGTTTGCGAGTGAAAGAGGAAAGCAGGGATCCGGGAGGAGTGTATAGGACGCTTCGAAACGGATGATCTTTGTCCCGGGTGATGCGGTGAGAAAAAAGGAGAGGATATGTCTTCAGAGTTTTTTGTTTCTGAAGTATTCTTCGAGGTACTGGTCGATGATCTGCCTGGCGAGTTCGGATATGAGGAGTCCCTGTTCTTCTGCTGCGGTGTTGAAATCGTGTTTTTCCCTGATGGAGAGTTTTACGCAGAGCGATTCAGGGAGTCTGGGTCGCCTTATTTTGACGGCTTTGCTTATTCTGACTGTCGTTACTCCCTGAATATCTTCTACTTGTGTCATAGTGTTATCATTTCTTCTGTAATCTGATTTGTCCCGGACGGGTGCCTGTGCGAAGTTTGTCAGGATCACCCTAAGGAAGAGCCTGAGTTCCGTTGTGTCACGATCCCGCAAGGTTCGTGATCAGTTCGGAAGGGGAAAAATCTTCAGGCCGGGACGCAGGAAGAGGTGAAGTGTCAAACTGGTTTTGCCGTATAATGAAGGAACAGGCAACCAGGTCAAATTCGTGAGCCGCATCTGTGCATGATGATTTTCCATTGGATTTTTTTGTTAATACTTAGTGTGTTTTTTGGATATTTAATGGTTATTTTTGACGTAATACGTTTGTTTTTCGTTGATTATTTGTTTTAGTGTTATTGTTTATTCTATGAGAATATAAACCCCTGACCGCGCGGTGCGATAATGCCCCCCGATCGGGCAAAAACACGGTGCTCAGTGAGAGAGATGGGTTACGAAAATTGCAGAAAAATGGGCTGCGGGTGAGTGGAATATTGCGGGTCTGTTTTTTGATCAGGGAGGTTTGCCTGCCTGGATAGGAGAGATCAGGATGGAAAACGGTTAGAGCTGTATGGAGGAGGAGGGAGGGGGTGTATGGATGCGTGTATGGGCACGGTTTTTGTGTGGATAGGGAAGAGCGCGGGCGGGGTGGAGACGTAGTCGACAACCTTAGCTAAGGCGGGGACCGTTAGGTCCCTCAGCTGAGGCGGGTCGGATGAGAAGCAGACGACCTCAGCCGAGGCGGATCGACGGCGCAGCCGGCGATCTTAGCGGAGCAAGTTTTCGAAGGAAACTTGCGAGCAAGTCGATAGACTTGCGAGCAAACCGAAGGTTTGCGA